>JBCCFA010000343.1:0-5033 GCA_039029975.1 Pseudomonadota bacterium | reverse complement strand
GCCCTTATTAAAGATCAAGACTTTCTGGTTTGCGCAGATCTAAGCAAACACTCTTCTTGTTTAAGTTCTGTTGAACATAATAAAGGCTGCGATCGCTACCAAACTTAGAGATCGCGCGCACCATATCACCAATTGGTGCGCCCTCAATTTTAATGACTTCGGCCCCGCATTCGGCGAACATCCGCGTGCAAGTAGGACCCGCTAAGGCTCTGGTTAAATCGAGTACTCGATATCCCGTGAGCAAATGATCATTGGTGACGGTCATGAGTTTGCTTAAACGATCAGGCGGCTATGGCCTTATTCCATTGTCTGATTACTGGAAGCACTTTTTCGGCGATTAATCGTTGTGAGTTGTTTGCGTCTTCAAACGAGATTCCTGCCGCTCGAAATCCCCAAATGAGATCAAAATCACCTACCACGCCGCGCCAATGTTCTAATTTCTCAATTATTTGTTCGGGCGTTCCCCAAGCTTGGGCATCCATGTAAGCATTTGACACCCCTTCTAATCCGATGTCCCGCATCATGTCTACGGCTTCCCCATAAGATTCATAGCCCTTCGCTTTTTTGAAATGATCATCCATCAGCCGGTAGTGATCCATCACAGTGACCAAATAGCCGGCTATATGTTTACGCGCAAGTTCAGCGGCGTATTCCGGATCCTCGTGGCATACGGCAATACTAGCCATGAGTGGCGCCGGTGCTTCGCGATCATGGAGCGACGCGAATCGTTGTCGATAGGGCAACAAATCTTCTAAGTGCTGCTCAATAGGTTTTTGCGTGAAGATCATCATCTGAGCGCCATGCGTTGCTGCTTCCAACGCCGAATCAGGCGACATCGCGACTTGTGTGACGCGCCCTTGGAAAGAACGCGTCGGTTTCGGCCGAATAACGGCCCTGGGTTGCGGATAAAACTTGCCGTTGCCCTCGATATAACCGTTTTCTAAGGCTTTCAGGATCATCGGTGCGGCTTCATCAAATCTCTCGCGCGAAGAATCCATGTCAATGCCAAATTGATCGTATTCCTTTTTTGACAACCCCCGCCCCATCCCGAAGATTACTCGACCATTGGATAGCTCATCCAACAGCGCGATTTTCTCTGCTACCCGTAAGGGCTGATTCCACGGCACGATCACTGCGCCGGTGGCAAGCTTGAGACGGGAAGTCTTCGCCGCGAGGTGCGACAGATAAACAATGTTGTCTGGACAAAACGAATAATCTTGGAAGTGATGCTCAACACACCAATGGGCGTCATAGCCCTGAGATTCAAGCTGTTCCGCTAAGGCCAACTCTTCTTGGTAAACCTGGGAATCAGAAACTGAATCGTCGTAACCGAACCGTTGAAAAAGTGCGAGGGTACCTACTTGCATTGGTCTGTCTCCGAAAATAAGAAAAAGCGGATTCTCAATTACCGCTGTAATTCACAAGCTCTCTATCACTTGCGAGTTAGCTTGAGCTCTGCGACATTATCGCCAACCCGATAGCAACAAACAACGAATTTCATGCGATCTTCTGCAGTTATTTTTACTCGAAGAAAAATATTGCGCAGTGCCGCAATTGCATTAGCAGCAGTACCACTTATTGTTGACGCAAAAAAGAAAGCCCGTCCCAATAGAATGCCGGCACAAATCGGCGATGTCCTTGCTTTCCCGTCGTGGGAACAGAATGGTGCGCTGGTGAAAGCCTCAAGTGTGCAAGCAGGCGCCGGCCCGTTAACGGTTTTTCCACACGACCAATCCTTAAGTGTCACTCGCGAGCGCTATCGGCTGAATCAAATTTTGCTGTTGCGGCTCGATCCTCAAAATGCCCAGCAAAATCTTGATGAACTAGGAGCGGATGGCTTTCTCGCCTATTCGGGGATCTGCACGCACACGGCATGTGCGGTAAGCGAATGGGACGGCGAGTCGAATCATTTTATTTGCCCCTGTCATTCATCAGAATTCGATCCGGTTAATAAAGGCAAGGTCGTTAACGGGCCGGCGACACGGTCCTTACCCTCTTTGGGTATCAAAGTCGAAAACGATTTATTGGTCATCGTGTCTGGATTCAGCGCCAAAGTGGGCGCGAAAAAGAAAGCAGGCTTTCCCTAATGAAAAAGACGTTCGGCGTTTGTTTAACAATTTTGCTAGCGGCGATTAGTTTTTTGTGCCTAGCTGAGTATTCAGACGCCGATAGATCTTACGAGCCGGTGACACAGGCGCGTTTGAACAATCCGCGCGATGGCGAATGGTTACTGTATCGACGCACTTACGACAGTTGGGGTTACAGCCCACTGAATCAAATCGATCGCGACAACGTTGGTTCTTTAATGGCCGTTTGGAGTCTCGCCACAGGCTTAAACGAAGCGCATCAGTCCCCACCGTTGGTGAATGGCCGCTACATGTTCATTACCACGCCACAGAATCATGTGCTCGCAATCGATGCGAAAACCGGCGACATTTTGTGGCGCTATCGACGGGAATTACCGGACGATTTACTACAGCTGCACCCCACTAATCGTGGCGTCGCCTTGTACGGAGATAAAGTCTATCTCGCCACGGTTGACGCGTATTTAGTCGCCTTAGATGCGACTTCCGGTGAGGTGATTTGGGAAGTCGAAGTAGAGGATTACACGTCTGGATATTACATGACGTTAATGCCCCTAGCCGCCGAGGGAAAAATCATGGTTGGTATGTCTGGTGGAGAAATGGGCATTCGCGGGTTTATCCAAGCCTTTGCTGCAGACGATGGCCAATCTGTTTGGAAAACTTTTCTCGTCCCTGGTCCTGGAGAGCCCGGTCACGAGACCTGGACTAGCGACTCTTGGCAACGCGGCGGCATTTCAATTTGGGTTACCGGTAGTTATGACCCAGTTTCTGGCTTAAGCTATTGGGGAACGGGCAACCCCGGGCCTTGGGTTGCAGATCAACGGGAAGGGGATAACCTTTACGCCAACTCAGTGGTCGCATTGAACGTCGAAACTGGTGCCATTGAATCTCATCATCAATATCATTGGAACGATGCTTGGGACTGGGACGAAGTATCGTCACCTTTACTCATCGATATCGAGCGCAACGGCCGCCAGATCAAAAGTCTCATCCACGCAGGTCGCAACGGCTATTTGTGGACGCTAGCGCGATATGGGACGGATATTGGCTTTGTGAGCGCCGAACCTTATGTCCGCCAAAACGTTTTTAGCGCGATAGATCCGAAGACTGGCAGGCCCAGTTACCACGCGGACAGAGTGCCTGGTACGGGTAAGCGCGCAGACTTCTGTCCCAGCATCTGGGGCGGAAAAGACTGGCCGCCAGAAGCTTACAGTCCCCGCACCGGTTTGCTTTATATCCCCGCGAACGAAAATTTATGTAGTGGTTTGAAAGGCGAAAAAGCGACCTATCGACCCGGCGAACTGTTTTTGGGGATGCCGTTCTCCGCGGTGGAGGTATACCCCCATGAGCAAGCTAGAGATCACATTGGCGAATTGCAAGCTTGGGATCTCAATCAACAAAAGAAAGTCTGGGGGGTGAACTTTAAATCGCACAACTGGGGCCCAATCTTGGCAACGGCTGGCGATTTGATTTTTTTTGGCGGCACCAACGACCGCGTTTTTCGCGCGTTGGACGCCACCAGCGGCAAACTACTGTGGCAGCAGAAAACAAGCTCTGGCGTTGTTGGCGTGCCGACGACCTATGAAATCGACGGTAAACAATATATTGCGGTACTGGCAGGGTGGGGTGTAGATGCAGAGCGCAAACAAAATTTCTTAGATAAAGCGTTCGGCACGAAAACGCATGTTCCTCAGGGTGGTGTTTTGTGGGTCTTTGGGCTTGAGGACTGACAATTAGTGAGTGAGGAATTTGAGCAGAATTTTATCCAGGTTGCGCCTGAAGAGCTGTCGAGTACCGCTTTGCTAGGATTGATCGAGGCCTTTGTGCTGCGTGAAGGTACAGATTACGGGGTACAAGAATACGATTTAACGCAGAAAGTGAACCACGTGCGGCGGCAACTTGATAGCGACGAAATTGTGATCGTTTATAACCTTTCCGTGCAATCGGCAGATTTATTAACCCGTGCTGAATTCGAGCGTGTCTCGAGCGAATCCGCGAACCAATAGAAAACCGAATTCTCAGTTGATTCGTAACTACAACACCAACCCAATCTAGTTAATCATCGCGACAATACGCGGTTCATGATAGGGTGCTTAATGAAACGACCACACACCTCCAAACGGGAGTTAAATGGAAGCCTTATACAAACAACTGATCGAAGCAATCGGCGATAACCCTGCTAGGGAAGGGTTGTTGAAGACCCCCGCTCGCGCCGCGAAAGCTTTTGAATTTCTCACCAAAGGCATGAACCAAGACCTTAATGAAGTCGTGAATGAAGCGGTATTCACCGCTGATTCTAGCCACATGGTCATCGTTAAAGACATTGAATTCTATAGTTTATGTGAACATCATATGCTGCCGTTCTTCGGTCGTTGTCATATCGGTTATCTGCCTGACGGTCATGTTTTAGGGGTTAGTAAGCTCGCCCGAATCGCTGATCTCTTTGGACGGCGGTTACAGATTCAGGAGCGTTTAACGAATCAAATAGCTGAGGCGGTGCAGCAGGTTGTCAAGCCACGTGGCGTAGGTGTGGTCATGGAGGCGAAGCACCTATGTATGATGATGCGAGGGGTAGAGAAGCAAACTTCGTCGATGGTTTCGTCAGTGATGTTAGGCTCTTTCCAAGATGATTATCGCACCCGCGCCGAATTCTTGGAGTTGATCGGACACAAGTAACAAAACTTCGTGTACACCACCAAAATTTTCAATTCGATTCAGAATGTTCCCGCCGACCAATGGGACGCTGTATCGAGCAATAAGGCGGTCGTCCGCTCTCACGCATACTTTGCTGCGGTAGAAGATTCGTCGGACAGTGACGCGGACTATTTTTACCCGGTCATTTATCGCAACGGACAACCGGTCGCGCACAGCTGCGTTTATGTCATTTCGACAGACTTTAGTCAGATGCTGCCGCGGTTCCTTCAATCGATGGTATTAAAATTAAGAAAG
>JBCCFA010000342.1:0-5048 GCA_039029975.1 Pseudomonadota bacterium | reverse complement strand
TGATTTGGCGGTATTTTGTCGTTTCCATTCTGTTCGGGTTTTGGGTATTTCCTACGCTGGCTGCGGATGCGGCAGCTATCGTAAAAAAGGCGGACGAAATTCGCTTTCCTAAAGAGCCGTTTAAGATTTCGGTGTTTATTACCAGCCATAGTCCGGACGGCGATCCCGACGAGCGTGAATATCAAGTGCTTCAGAAAGGTTTCGATAAGAGCGTCGTTCGAACATTAGCACCAGCGTCTGAGCGCGGCACGATGATGCTAATGCGCCAGAGTGACCTGTGGGTTTTTCTACCGAAGGTTTCTCAACCCGTTCGATTGCCGCTATCACAACGTTTAACGGGTCAAGTGGCGAACGGCGATTTGGCGCGGGCCAATTTCAGTGGTGATTACGCGTCGGAAAAGGTGGGGGAAGAAGAGATTGATGGCGCCCCTCACCATGTTCTCGAACTAACCGCTTCGCGCAAAGGCGTGACCTATCATCGCGCCAAGTATTGGGTCAACAAGTCGAACAATCGACCCCGTCGTGTGGAGTTCTACACCAAATCGAATAAATTGATGAAGGTGGGCGAGTACACCGATTACATTGATATGGGCGGTGTGATGCGCCCGTCGACACTCACACTGACAGATGCGCTGACCGCGGGCGAGTACTCAGTGCTCACCTACAAAAAGCTAAAGAAACGAGACCTCGCGGATAAGATTTTCACCAAACAATTCTTGCGCAAGCTAGACAAGTAATAGCAACTACATCGTCGCTATCCACAACGACGCAGCCTATACGACCAGGTGGCCGTCCGCGATACTCACAACGCGGTCGGCCATTTCCATGACGCGGAAATCATGCGTTGAGAAAATAAACGTCGTCTTTTCTATTTCATTGATCTTTTTCATCAGGGCGAGAATGCTCTCGCCGGTCTTGGAATCCAGATTGGCTGTCGGTTCGTCCGCTAAGACAATACTTGGCCCGCCGGCCAGCGCGCGCGCAATGGCGACTCGTTGGCGTTGACCGCCGCTCATCTGGTTGGGCCGTTTGGCCGCATGTTCATTCAAACCCACCACGTTTAGATAGTGTTTCACCCGCTCGCGACGTTCTTTAGGTTTGATATCAGTTCGTTGCAGCATGGGGTACTCGACGTTTTCCCAAGCAGAGAGCACCGGCAGTAAGTTAAATGTCTGAAATACAAACCCGAGTGTTGTTGCCCGCAAGCTGGCCAGCTGATCGGGTGTTTTGCTACTAACAATTTCGTCGCCGATTTTGATTTCGCCTTCGGAAGGCGTATCGATACAGCCAATCATATTGAGCATCGTGGACTTGCCGCTACCAGATGGTCCGGCTATCGCGAGGAATCGCCCGGGCGCCACGACCATCGAAATATCATGCAGGGCGCGAACGGTTTGGTTGCCTAGTTTGTAGTCTTTGCAGACGTTTTCAACACGGACGATCATAGTTTGGTTTTCGTATTCGTTAAGGTTGAAACGCGTCAGAGAAAAGTGGAGCGCCGAATCGGATTTACCCCCCCAAACGCTCTAAACCGCTGACGAGGCTAGTATATCCTAAAGCGCCGTGAGCAAAAGTCACATCCTGAAAACGATGCTATGCTCTTGTAAGTTCCTTATACCTTTGGCCCATGCCGATGTAGGAGATCCCATTGAGACGCTGTATTAAATGTTTGTTGCCGGAGGCGGTGCCGGGCGCCGATATCGACGAAACTGGGGTGTGCAAATTTTGTAGCGAGTTCGAACCCGGCGCCATTAGCAGCGCAGAAGCTGATCGTGAGACGCGGCTTGAAGACCTAGAACGTACCCTGGAGGCCGTTAGGGGACAGGGCAAGTATGACTGTCTCGTCCCATTTAGTGGTGGTAAAGACAGCGCATTATTACTTTATAAGTTAGTCAAGGAATATGGGCTGAAGGTCCTAGCGTTCACTGTGGACGTGAACATTCCAGATATCGCTTGGGACAATATTCGACGCACAAACGAAACGCTCGGTATCGATCACTTGAGTTACTCGCCACCGAGTTCTTTCTATAAGAAGCTATTCAAGTATTTGCTTTGCAACCAAGAAGAGCGGGGTGCTGTGTACACGGTCTCCTATGTTTATGCACCGCTGTTCGAGGGAGATGCCATTAAACTTGCCATGGACATGGACATTCCCTTGGTGCTCGCGGGGTATTCGCCCGGTCAACCCGAGCCAGAACGCATGCTTTACGAGTTTTCGCGCAACCTTATTGAAAACACGGATTGGACACCGCCGGAACTTCGAACCTGCGGCGAATTCAGCGACGAAGAACTGGGACGTTTTTTTAACCCGAACGACTATCCAGCCGGCACAGAGTTTCCGCGCTATCTTGCGCCGTTCCACGCGTGGGAATATAACCAAGACGAGGCCATGCGCATTGTCGTTGAACAAAAATTAATTGACTCAACTAAGAAGGCCAGCCCCATATTCAGTAACTACCCGATCAACTGGTTGCTGATGTATTCGGATCTGAAGCATTTTGGCTATAACCCTTATGCGCCGGAATTTTGCGATTTGATTCGTGAAGGCAAAGCCAAGTTAAGTCATTGGAAAATCCTCGGACCATTCGTTGACTTCATGATTCGCCGTCGGGTGTTGCTCGGCTCGAATACCACCAGCCAGTTGAAAATGATTGGGATGGATATTGATGAATTGTGTGTCAATAAAGCCAAAGGTGCTTACGACCCTGTTTTTTAGTATCTAAACGAAGGTAAACTTATCCCAATAAGAAAAATTATTGGGACCCTTCGTGTCACAAGAATATTCGGTACTCACCGATTACATTGACGCTCGCGCGACGCATGCCGCTAATCAAGCGGCGTACCACACATGGCAACAGCACGAGTGGCAAACTACCAGCTGGGGCCAATTTGCTAACCGCGCCCGACGCCTCGCTAACGGACTCGACGCGTTAGGTGTCGAAGAAAATGATGTCGTCGTGTTGCTATTACCTACGGGGTTGACGTGGGAGCTTGCCCAAGTCGCGCTGTTGCTCCAAGGGGCGACCGTCGTTGGTCTTGATGCCCACGATTTACCTGAGCGGCTCGCTCAAATTGTTGAAACCTGCGGTGCGCGCGGGGCCATCGTCGATAGCGCGGTTAGCATGGCGCGGATTCCACAAGAAGTGTGGACGCAATTTGATTTTGTCGTTAGCACAGCGAATGACGCGAAACCGGAAAATTTTGCCAAGCAGTGGTTGGCATTCGATGATATTTCATCCACGGACGAGAAGAATTTCGCAACGCGCGCCACACCGCAAACTGTTGCCACCATCATTTTTACGTCTGGTAGTACGGGCCGACCCAAAGGTATTCCCTATACGCATGAGCAGGTGTGCGGCGCAATTAGCGCCATTTTGGAGGCATTCCCGGAAATCGAAGCTGGCGATCGGCTAGTTTGCTGGCTGCCGTTGTCCAATTTATTTCAACGCATGATTAATTACTGCGCTGCGGGGCGAGGCGCCGAGACCTATTTTGTCAGTGATCCCAGGCGAATCATGGAGATGTTGCCGCTGGTCAAACCGCACTTGTTCATATCCGTGCCGCGTTTCTTTGAAAAATTGAACGATGGTATCGAGGCCAATTTGGCAAAAAGTTCGGCCTTGCAGCGGTCCATCGCAAATTGGGCAATCGCGGTCGGCGAGCGGTCGTCCGCAAGGCGCCGCGACGGGCAGAGTTTAAACTGGTTCCAGCGATTGCAATTAGCACTCGCGGATCGACTTGTTTTGTCGCGACTGAGACAAGTTATGGGTGGCGAGATAAAATTTTTGGTCAGCGGCTCGGCGCCAATTTCAATGTGGTTGCTCGAACGATTCCATGGGATGGGCATGTTGATATTGGAAGCCTATGGCTTGAGCGAAAACGTGACTCCTATCGCTGTTAACCGCGTCAAGGACTTTCATTTTGGGCGAGTTGGTCGGCCAATGGCTGGCAACGAAGTAAGCATCGCAGAGGATGGTGAGGTCTTGGTGAAAGGACCGGGCGTTTTCGGCGGCTATTTGGGCGCACCCACTTCCGAAGCTGGCGTGGGTGAGTCCGGATTTTTGCATACCGGCGATCTCGGTGAGTTTGATGAAAATGGTTTCCTGCGCTTGGTTGGCCGAAAATCCGAGATATTTAAAACATCGACCGGTAGAAAAGTCGCTCCTGTCCCGATAGAAGCAAAAATAAAGCGCTTGGCGGGCGTCGATTTCGCTGTGTTGATTGGCTCCGGGCGAAAAATGACCAGCGTGATTGTGGCGCCTGGTATGGAAGATGAGCGAGATCTGAAGGATGAATCCGCTTTTACATCATTCGTTAAGCGATTACGGGCGGAAATTACCCCAGCACTAGAAGATGAGCAATCTTATGCGCAGCCGATGGGGGCCATTGTGCGGAATAAAACCTTCACGATTGATACCGAAGAATTAACCAGCAACTTAAAAATTCGCCGTAAAGTGATTGAGGAAAAAAACCAAGCCGCCTTAGTTGCTTTATACGATATGCTGGAAAACGGATCGAACGAACAACTACTTCGGTTCGATGACCACACGATCTTGATCACCTTGTGAGAGCGTCGCTATGAGTTTGTACTTTATTACCGGTGCCAGCGGTGTTGTTGGTAGCGCAATCGTCCCGCAAATCATCCGCCAAACAGATGCGGAAGTTCTAGTGATGCTGCGGCCGAAAGAGGATAGCAGCCTTGAAGATCGGCTGAGCGAATTGAAAAAATTCTGGCGCACGCATTACCCGGATACGGCGGAAGGGATTGATGCACGGGTAAGACCGGTCCGGGGAGAAATTACAGAACCGGTTTTGGGGCTGGACGAATCGACCCAACAATTGCTCCGAAAACAATGTACCAACATCATCCACAGCGCTGCTAGCGTGAGGATGAATATGCCCTTAGTCGAAGCGGAAAAAACGGCACTTTATCCGGTGAGTTGCGCGATAGAGTTGGGTCAAACCTGTTCGCAACTCAAGAAAGTTGAGTTTATTTCTACCGTAGGTGTTGGCGGGCGTTGGGAAGGCCCGCTACCAGAGCGTTGGAT
>JBCCFA010000341.1:0-5049 GCA_039029975.1 Pseudomonadota bacterium | reverse complement strand
TTTGTTTATCGATACCGAGACATATTGAGAGAGCTGATTGCTCAGGGTACGACAGCCCAAGAGGAATCGCGCGCTCCAGTAGAAGAGCTTTTTGGTCTTAGCGTTAAAAAAGAGACAATACCGGAAAATGTTGCTGATGAGGTGCTGTCTTTATGGCGAAACGGTAGCCACCGCATGGCCATGGGCCTACTTTATCGGGCCACCTTATCTCATCTCGTCCACGATTTTTCATTTCAATTCGAAGAAAGCCACACCGAGCAAGAGTGCGCATCTATCGTCAACGAAACTGAAGATCGTGCGCTCGCCCATTTCATGAACACCTTAACGAGTTCTTGGCAGCGTTTCGCTTACGGCCATCTACTTCCGCCCGACGATGATATCTACGCTTTTTGCGCCCAGTGGCGCGAGATTTTCGATGAGCAGAAATAGCATTATTTTAGCCATTGCTGCACTGCTCGTTGCGAGTTGTGTCTATGTGTTTTTACTTTTATTCGAGCGCTACGAAAAGTCCGAGGATGTGGGCTGGGACAGCGAAGCAAAGCGCAAACCGTTTCTTGCCGCAGAACAATTTTTAGAGCGACAGGAAATCACTGTGAGCAGTATTCAGTCGCTAGAAAAATTAGCGGATATCGCTTCCTACGATACGATATTTATTGCCGAAGACAGTACGATTGTGGGACAACGCCACATCGCCCGGTTAATACAATGGCTGAATAATGGCGGGCATCTGATCGTTGCCGGCAGAAATGATGAGGCAGGCGCGACGAAATTACTCGAGCGTTTTGACATCTTCATCGATAGTTCTGAGTGCGGGTGCGACGACGACGTAACAGAATTGTTCGAAAACTTCGAAGAGAAAAAAGCCAGCGAATACCTCAGAGAAGAGCAAGCGAGGCACCGAGCCGCCAAAGATAGTTCACCGGCGAACGCGGAAAACGACGAAGGCGAGCCCGAAATCGACGAATCGTCTTTAACGACCCTTAGTTTCGGCGATATTCCTCACGATCTAAAAATCCGCTTCGCGGAGGACACAATCATCGACCACGATTCATTCTACGAGGATGCGGATCCCTCAGATTACCCTGCGTTTTATTGGCGCGGTAATGATAACGAAATACATTTCGCCCAATTTGATATTGGCGAAGGCCTATTATCGGTTACCGCAGGCGATCGCATTTGGCGCTCTAACAAAATTGATGAATTTGATCACGCCTATCTGTGGTGGATATTGGCTGCGAACAGTAACCAAGTGGCGATGATCACTAGTGCCCAAATACCAAGCTTGCTACAACTCATGCGTCGTTATGCGCCAGAAGCGGTACTCGTTGCTGGGTTATGGTTGCTCGCCTGGCTTGTGTACCGTAGCCGTCGTTTTGGCCCAATAATTGAACCTAAGACGACGACAAGACGCTCTATTAACGAACATCTATATGCGAGCGCCGCCTTCCTTTGGAAGGAAAAACAGTATGAAAGTCTGATTGAACCACTAAAGACCAATATTTCCGATCGCATTCGGATGCTCTTCCCAGGCTTCGAAGGCTTAACCGAACAAGAACAAATTGCGCGTATTGCAGAATTTAGCACATTGTCAATTGCTGAAGTTAATCGCGCTTGGCAACCAACCAAGGTCTCAAATGATAGTGAATTTCAAAACATCGTCTCCATCCTACAGAAAATTAGGGAATCGTTATGAACACGCCGATTAGTGAAATTACTCTTGCGAATGCGACTGAGAGTCTAGCTGCAGTTCGTGAACGTATTAATGGCATCTTGATCGGACAAGAAAAAGTCGTTGATCAGGTATTAATTGCTCTGCTTGCTAATGGTCACGTTTTGCTCGAGGGCGTTCCTGGACTTGGGAAAACACTGCTGGTAAGGGCGCTGGCAAGTTGTTTTAACGGCAACTTTAAGCGGATTCAATTTACGCCCGATTTGATGCCGGCCGATATTACTGGCCACGCAATTTACGACATGAATACCAAACGCTTCCGGCTCCGGAAAGGCCCGGTATTTACCAACCTGCTGCTAGCAGACGAAATCAATCGTTCACCAGCCAAAACCCAGGCGGCACTGCTAGAGGTTATGCAAGAACAGCAAGTAACAATTGAGGGGGATTCACTAAAACTGGAATTGCCGTTCATGGTACTCGCAACACAAAACCCAATAGAGCAAGAAGGTACTTACCCCTTACCAGAAGCCGAGCTCGATAGATTTCTACTAAAAGTATTTATCGATTATCCAGAACATAATGATGAGGTAACGCTAACCACGGCAGCCCTCTGCGGCAAAATTGAAAATCAGTTCACGGAGCAAAACGCCGAAGCAGTGTTATCTCCACACAGCATTAATCAATTGCAAAAATTAGTTCGTCAGCAAACCGTCGACGAGCAAGTAACAGACTATGCTGTGCGTCTTGCGCGGGCGACGCGCGACAATATCTCAATTGTAAGCGGTGCAGGACCACGCGCCAGTATTGGTTTAGTACACGCCGCATGTGCGCACGCTTTACTTCGCGGTGGAGATTTCGTCCTTCCAGACGACATCAAGGCGGTCGCCTTACCCGTGATGCGCCACCGCATTATATTGTCCGCCGATTCCGAGATAGATGGACAAACTACAGATACCGTACTGCAGCGTCTAATAGAAGCCGTGGAAGCACCACGCTTATGAGGCCAAGTAAAGCGCTCTTAATCATTATTGGCGCTTTGTTTGCAGGTAGCTTAGTAGTCGCCGGTTTCCGTTTATGGTTACCAAATCCAAATGCTCAGAACTTTACTGTCGTTTGGTGGGCACTGTTTACCGCGTTTTGTCTTGCGATAATAATCGACGGCTTAGACACGCGTTGTAAATCGGCGGTTCAGGTTGTAAGGCGCGTTTCCGCAAATATATCGCTCGGTGTCCGAAATCGAGTTCGTTTACAGGTAACCAATGATGCGCCTTATACGGTTCGCTTCACGATTACTGATTCCTATCCTGCTCAAGTTCGCGTTAGGCACCTACCGAGGGCGGTGGAATTACCGCCGAATGGCGAAGCAACCGTTAGCTATGAGCTTTATCCAACAGCACGCGGTAATGCGACCTTTGGCCGAGCACAATTACGCATTAAATCCCGTTGGCGTTTATGGGAATTTCGCCAAGAAAGTGGCGAAGGAGAGACGGTAAGAATATTTCCTAATTTTACAGCAATAAAATATTTTCAAGATCTTCGGCACGAACAACAATTATCTCAGCTAGGTGTGCACCGGCGTCAGCGGCGTGGCGAAGGATCAGATTTTCGTCAACTTCGTGAGTATCGAGAAGGTGATCCTTTACGGCAAGTAGATTGGAAAGCAAGTTCGCGGCACAACCGCTTAATCTCGCGAGAATACCAAGATGAGAGAGACCAAGAGATTGTGTTCTTATTGGATTGCGGCAGGCGCATGCGTGCCAAAGACGGCGAGCTATCACACTTCGAGCACGCGCTAAACGCGTTACTTTTAATGTCGTACATCGCGTTGAGACAAGGGGACAGTGTCGGCATCATGACCTACGCGGGCGAGCGACGCTGGCTGCCACCCGTTAAGGGGCCAAGCGCGATCAATGCTTTGCTCAACCGGGTATACGATGTTCATAGCAGTACGGAAACTAGCGATACGCGCCAAGCGGCGGAACAACTGATTGGACAGCATCGCAAGCGATCGCTGGTGATTTTACTAACGAATGTCACTATCGATGATCGCGATGATCTAATGGAATCTACTGGGCTGCTTCGAAGTAATCACCTTGTAATGGTGGCAAGTTTGCGCGAAGAGCATATAGACAATACAGTAAACACGCCGGTGACGAGTTTCGACAGCGCTTTGGCATACAGCGGCGCAATGCAATTGCTTGAACAGCGACGTCGCTTGCTAAAATCTTTGCAATTAAAAGATCTACACATAGTAGACACATTGGCGAGAAACCTACACATTAATTTGGTGAACAAGTATTGGGAACTAAAGCGTGGGGGTTTAATTTAGGGAAATAAGGGTTAACTCAAAAAATACAACTTCTAACAACGAAAGGGCTTTAAGGGGTTACTCATTCCGAATCGCGTACTATTTCGAACAAGCGCGACACAAAAGCCAACGATGTTGAAATTAAGAAGATACGAAAGTTAGTTAAGAACGCTTTTATAACAAAGGAAGATAAGGGAGAGAACAATGAACGAAGTCAATCCATATGAAAGCCCTACCGCAAATGCGAGTTTGGGTGGAGACGAGGCTTATGAACCAAAAATGTTGGCGTTTAGCGGCAGAATTGGTCGTGCCAGGTACCTAGCCTATTCTATTGTTTGTAATATGCTCATTGGGATCCCAGTCGGCATCGTAGTGGCAATGTTCGCTGGGTCTGGACTGCTTGAGGGTGATTCGTCTGTCGCCGCTGTGATTGCGATTGGCCTGCTGTATGCGCTGAGCTTTGTTGTTCTATTTGTATTTGCACGCCGCCGTTTGAATGATTTGGATCGATCTGGATGGTGGAGTCTGTTGTTCATAGTGCCATTGCTCAACTTGATACTTGGGCTCTATTTGCTGTTTGGACCAGGCACCGATGGCGCGAATCGCTTTGGTCCACCGCCGACTAAGAATTCTTCAACAATTCTCATTGTAATACTAGCGTTACTAGTGTTCGTCGGCATATTGGCGGCTGTGGCCATTCCGGCTTATCAAGATTATGTGCAACGCGCGGCGGAATTGCAGGGGCAAATGTCACCTTAGACAACCACCCTTCAATGGAGAGCTAGCGGAAGAAAATTCGCTAGTGAGCCAGCGAAGTATTGTAGATAAATATCAACGCGCGGCTCGATGCGCTTCACGGCAACAATGTGAAGCGCATCATTCTGCTTCTAGAAAATCGCGGCTATGCAGCGTCGTGATCTAATTTGTCGCCGATCGATTCTGCAACTCAACCAATTTGATGGCTCACATGAGCGCAGAATGCTTTGAAGGATCATCAATCGCTTAAATGTTGCGTTAGCAAAATCCGATGTACGAATTCATCTTCTACAATGGCCACATACTTGCGCAACTG
>JBCCFA010000340.1:0-5067 GCA_039029975.1 Pseudomonadota bacterium | reverse complement strand
GGCAGGATTGATTCGGAAAACGAAAAATCGTTTCCCTCACCCTACTGGGCGACGTTCGGTCGTCCAATCTTCCTTCAGAAGTTTGTCGAACCTGCTACCCTCGGCTTGAGAGTGGCCGATGACTCTATCCAAATGAGCTACGGGCGCGTTGAATCAGTCCATACTCTAGCGCGTCATTTCAAAAATTTAAATCTGATTCGGGAGGTATGTCAGACGCGCGGAGCGAGTTATCTTGCGCCGGGTAGGAATCATTCAGGCTGGCAATTAAATTTGGTCGGGGCAGAGGGATTCGAACCCCCGACCCTCTGCTCCCAAAGCAGATGCGCTACCAGACTGCGCTATGCCCCGATCGAAATTTAATACCGGTCGTTTAGGCTAAACTTTAGCCGTTTTTCCGGGAGTCGCGATAATACGCACCGACTAGCCGAGGGTCAATTGTGAACGGCAAAATTCGCTAAATTTAACAACAAATCGACCAAAACTTGCGGTTCTCGCAAGCTCCCGGCACCATGCCGGCTCACTTTAGATCGAGGAATTGCACAATGAGTATGCCGCGAGTAAAAATCGAAACGAATGTAGGGGATATTTCGCTTGAGCTTGATAGCGAAAAGGCGCCTGCTACCGTCGCGAACTTCTTAAATTATGTCGAAGACGGATTCTATACCGGCACAATATTCCATCGCGTTATTGATGGCTTCATGATTCAGGGTGGCGGTTTGGATGGGGATCTTCGGCAGAAATCAACCAAGGATTCGATAGAAAACGAGGCAAATAATGGCTTAAGTAACGCCATTGGTACGATTGCGATGGCACGAACCTCAGATCCACATTCGGCCACGGCGCAATTTTTTATCAATGTCTCTGACAACACGTTTCTAGATCATAAAGATACTTCTGAGCAAGGCTGGGGTTACTGTGTCTTTGGTCGCGTGATAGATGGTATGGATACAGTGAATAAAATTAAGTCTGTCACCACAACGATGCGCAATCACATGGGAGACGTACCAGAAGATAATATTGAAATTCTTGGCGCATCGGTGCTTGAAAGCGAATAAGATCATGCTCACGGTTTTCGTTTCTGACTTACATCTAAGTCAAGAAAGACCAGAACAAGTTAAATTGTTTTTTGAACTCTTGGCTGCCATGCCAACGGAAAGCCAGCTTTATGTTCTTGGCGATCTTTTTGAGATATGGCTTGGTGACGACGATGACACCCCGCCTAATCTCGAAATAGTGGAAAAGCTCGCCGCGTACGCAAATCGATGTAAAGGACTTTACGTGATGCGAGGGAACCGTGACTTTCTTTACGGCGACGAATTCATTGCGAAAACCGGCGCCGTGTTACTTGAAGATTATGCGACTGTAATGCTCAGTAATTTACAAGTGCTACTAACTCATGGCGATTTACTTTGCACAAAAGATGTCAAATACCAGGCATTTCGACAATTCGTACGGGACGAAAACAATCAACGTGAATTTTTATCCCACCCGCTTGCCCAACGACGACTAATCGCGCAACAAACACAAACCGGCACGAAAGCTTCAATGCTGGAAAAAGACGATTTCATTATGGATGTCGAGCAATCGACCGTCGAAAGCGTGATGCAAGCACACCAGGTGACGACCCTTATTCACGGCCACACTCACCGTCCAGCGGATCACGAATTCTCCATCGATGGTCTTATCTATTCTCGCCGCGTTTTAGGTGATTGGTACGATGCCGAGAGTATCGTTTATTGGCAAAATGGCGAATTCTGCCGCACACAAGCAGCTGACTTGATTAATGATGTTGGCGTTCGCTAGTTAATGAGTTTTTTATAACGTTGCCAATCGAAATGCGGCCCGGGATCAGTTTTCCGTCCAGGAGCAATTTCCACGTGTCCGGTAATTCTTTCGTGGGTAATTCGGGGGTAATATTCGCAGATAGCGCTCGTCAATGCCGCCAAGCAAGTATATTGCTGCTCTGTAAATGCCGCCGTGTCACAGCCCTCTAACTCCACCCCAATCGAAAAATCATTACACTTTGTCCGCCCTTGAAACTCGGACTCTCCGCAGTGCCAGGCTCGCTTGTCCGTACTCACGAACTGAATCAAGTCTCCACTCCTGGGGATAAAGAAGTGGCTTGAAACCCGCAATGTGGCTATTTTTTTGAAATAGTCATGCTCGTCTATACGCAAGCGATTCTGAAAAAAATCACGCACATGGCTACCGCCAAATTGAGCGGGCGGCAAACTAATTGCGTGGATCACGAGCAGATCGATGGCCTCACCCGCGGGACGGTCATCCATATTTGGAGAAATTTGAATGTTGGCGTCACGATGCCAACCGTTAGCGATTACCGCGATTGGCGCCATCCCCTCACTCGGGTGAAACTAGCGCCAGGGAAAAAGGGTTCTCTGTGGCTTCGAAATGTCCTACAACCTTGAATCCGGCCGCACGCAGCAAATCTTCTAAACTTTGTTTAGTGAACTTGCGGCTTATTTCCGTCAGGATTGCTTCGCCCTCATCAAATTCAATACTCTTGCCTAACTCACGTGCTTCGACCGATTGGGATTCCATTGACATCAAGTACATTTCTACTTGATGCTCATCCGGGTTGTAACACGCGTAATGCGCAAAACTCGACGGGTCAAAACTCGCGTCTAGCTCGCGGTTCAACACTTCCAGTAAATTCAAATTAAACTCGGCGGTCACGCCTGCAGCATCGTTGTAGGCAGCGTGCAACCGAGCGGGTTCTTTCACTCGATCCGCGCCAATCAATAAAAAATCATTCGCTTTCATTATCGATCGAACTTCACCTAAAAAGCGCGTGGCCTCCGCAGCGGCAAAATTTCCGATTGTGCCACCTAAAAATAGAAATAAATTCGGACCACCGTCGATAGGTAAGTTACCGAGACCGGCTGTGTAATCGCCGCTTATCGGTTCAACGTCCAACCACGGAAATCGATTTTGCAAGGTCGCCGCACTTTTTATAATGATGTCATCGCACACATCAAAGGGGATATAAACTGGTTGCCATTCAAGCGCTTCACACGCGTTGAGTAAGTGCACCGTTTTTCTTGACGTTCCGCTGCCGAACTCTAGTATTTTTTGTGGCCGGGTTTTTTGAATAACATCTAACGCGGATTGCCGCAATAAAGCGTCTTCGGTGCGGGTCGGGTAGTACTCGGGTTCATCACAGATTTGATCAAAGAGTTCAGAACCTCGATCGTCGTAAAAATATTTTGGTGGCAGAGATTTATTCTCGCCAAAGAGGCCTGATAATGCGTCATCAACTAGGCTCGGAATGTCGCGAGTGGGTTCAACCACCACACACTCCACTAACTCCTCCACGTCTGCTCCCATCGTACTATCGTCCCGTTTTTGACCGGATGTTGTTATGTGCCAAATAGGCATTACTCATGCCAAAAGGCATCGAGTATGCTAGTACGTTAGACTACCATTGCTAGCAGAAAACCTCACGGTGCAAGCCAACAACAATTCCGTTCAGATTTGTGACAGTGTTCGAAAAGCGCCCCTACGAGCGCTATCCTTAACAAAACACGAATCACGCTCCGCTCAAAGTTATGACTGAACCAAGAAAGACAGGGTTCTCAATGTATGTGTTGGCCGCCGCGCTGTTAATCGCGCTACTCACCGCGCTATTTTCCGGCATTTTGGACCATCAGGTAAACCCGAACAAAAAACCCGAGTGGGTTGTCAATGAAGACGGTAAGCGTCGAATTACATTACAACGTAATCGCGAGGGGCACTACGTCGCAAACGGCTCAATAAATGGAGAACAAGTTATATTCTTGCTCGATACTGGAGCAACGATGGTTGCCGTACCACAAGAACTTGCCAGAAGATTAGCGCTAACGCCGGGCCAGGAAATAAGTACTGTCACTGCGAATGGGATCACTAATGCCTATGTGACCAACATCAATGAAATTACTCTAGGCGGCATCATCCAATATGACGTACCAGCAGCCCTGGTGCCAAATTTACCAGGCGGCCAAATTCTTTTAGGAATGAGTTTCCTTAAACGCTTGGATTTTTCACAGCGCGGCGATACATTGGTGTTGGAACCGCCGCTCGACCAGGGTCGGTAACGCTAACCAAAAAATCGCTAGGCTTAGGCATCAATAAAATGTACGACATGCTTCAAACAGCAGCGTCAGCTGTTAGCAGTTTTGTGTGGGGAGAATTTTTACTCATCCCGCTACTGAGCGCGGTTGGCGTGTATTTAACACTCGGATTGCGCTGCACCCCTTGGCTAAAACTACGTGCGAGTTTCAGGCTGCTGCTGGGCAAGTCGGGGGATGCCAACGGCGAGATAAGCCCACGGCATGCGTTAATGACTGCGCTATCCGCAACGGTCGGTACCGGAAATATTGCCGGGGTGGCAACAGCCATTTACCTCGGCGGACCAGGTGCCATTTTTTGGATGTGGATAATTGCCTTGTTTGGCATGGCTACCAAATATGCGGAAGCCGTGTTGGCGATAAAATTTCGAGAGGTGGATAAACGCGGGCAGTTTGTCGGCGGGCCAATGTATTACATCAAAAACGGTTTGGGTGTTCGGTGGCGCTGGATGGGCGTGGCTTTCGCGCTATTCGGCACCATTGCTGCCTTCGGCATCGGCAATATGGTGCAATCTAACTCTGTCGCGGACGCGCTTGCGACGACTTTCGAGGTCGAAAAAATGCACACCGGCATCGCGATGGCGGTGCTGGTTGGCGTGGTAATCCTCGGCGGCATTCGTCGAATTGCAGACGTCGTTTCAAAACTAGTCCCAGCCATGGCTATCGCTTATGTATTCTGCACGCTGTGCATTTTGGCGAATTATCACGCTAGTATCCCTGCAGCTTTGCAAATGATATTTACTAGCGCATTTAACGGCAGCGCGGCGACAGGCGGATTTTTAGGTGCGTCAATCTGGATGGCGATTCGGTTTGGTGTCGCTCGCGGAATTTTTTCCAATGAATCTGGTTTGGGCAGCGCCGCCATTGCGCACGGCGCCGCAAAAACGAACTCGCCAGTGGAGCAAGGTCTTATCGCAATGCTCGGCACATTTATTGACACTAT
>JBCCFA010000339.1:0-5077 GCA_039029975.1 Pseudomonadota bacterium | reverse complement strand
TTACCGGGCGGTACGAACGCTCGGCCGACGTACACGCGCGCAGGCAGCGTCGTCCAGCTCCGGGAAAAAGATCTATGAAGATGTGGTGGAATTAAATAGCTCATTAGCAAAATCTAAAGGACTTCAATTGAACTTAGAGTGGAATACTAATTTACCGAAGTCAATTAAAACAGATGCAACCAGAGTAAAACAGGTCTTGAATAACCTCATCTCGAACGCCATAAAATTCAGTGGCGATAGGAGTACGATTTCGGTTTCGATGGAAGTGACAGGAAATACCGACAAGGAAATCTTGTTGGTTAAAGTGTGCGATGAAGGGCCCGGTGTACCCGAGGATGAACTTGGGTCTATTTTTGATAAGTTTGTTCAAAGTAGCGTGACCCGAAGCGGGGCTGGAGGGACCGGGTTGGGCCTCGCTATTAGCAAAGAAATAGTCGATCTACACGGTGGCAAGATACGCGCGTTTAACAACGCGGAATCAGGGGTAACCTTTGAGTTTTGGGTGCCGGTGTCAGCTGAAAGTTGAGTGTTTGTATCAGAGGGTTATTTATAAGCCCTGAAGTGATTCTGCAGCATGCCCCCGCCTCGGAGCGCGTTGAGCCGTACAGCCGTCCTTTCGCGGAATGCATCGAATCCTGCTTCGCCCAGTGAGTGGGCGAGCGATTCCCGGAGCTCGCCGTCCGTGCGATCCAGAGCCGCTTGTGAGAACTTGGTGAATGCTACGGTTCGATCGCTCAGGCTGATATCGTGGAAGCCGCAGTTATGTAGTGCGGCGCTAAACATGTCCGGAGCGACGAAGTAAAAATTGAGACCCCGCGCCCGCAACATATCATCCCATTCGACGTAGGTTTCGTTGCGTTCTCCCGTCAGCCACTCGCACCCGGCAAGCACGCCGCCCGGTTTTAACACGCGAGCAATATCAGTAAAAAAGGGTTCGAGATTTTCGATATGACAACTCACCGCAGTCACATAAACGCAGTCGAAACTGTTCGCGTCGAATGGTAAAGGACCAGGTTCGCCGTGGACCAGTGTGCACCGAGATCCTAAACTGGCAGCGTCGATGAGCTCTTCGGCGCGACGCAATAAGTTGGCGTCAATATCAAAACCTGTAATGTGATTTGCATTGAGCCGTGTCAACATGGCCAGCGTTGCGCCCCCCATGCCGCATCCGAGATCGAGAACGTCTGCGTCAGCAAGCTCAATGCCGTCGAGAATGCGCACGACCTCATCGTCGCCGCCGCCCGAGAGGTAACCGCGGCCGTAAACCATTTCCATGGTGTCGATATTGCGGCGATCGTATCGATTGTCGTTACTCAAAGTTGCCCCACGAAGACGCTAGTGATGTGCGGGGTTATTGTAGCGGCGCGACACGCCAGGTAAAGCGCTCTGAGGGTCGTTACGTCTGATGAGACCGATCGCTCAGTGCTTGGGCAGCGATGTGTTGGGTTGGATGACGCTTGCTTTTGGATTTGCAGCGTTCGATGCGGAGCGTCTAGCGCAAGCGCACTAACAGTCCGGAGCGAACTTTAGGGTCGAACCATGTTGATTTTGGCGGCATCACCTCACCCGCATCGGCAATCTTCATCAACTCGTCGATCGAGGTAGGGAAGCATGCAAATGCGACTCCCCAATCTTCATCGACTCGATTCTTCAGTTCGGCAATGCCAAAGGCGCCCGGCACATAGTCGATGCGGGGATCTTGGCGCGGGTCATCGATTCCCAGTAGTGGGCCGAGGACAAAGTCCTGGAGATAGCAAACGTCAAGCGAACGAACGGGATCGTTGACGTCCACTTGATCGATATAAGCGCTGAGGCGGTACCACTTTTCATCTAGGTACATCGAGAACTGATATTTCTCGGTCGGGATCGCTTGTTGTGAATCGGTGATATCCAAGTGCTCGATTTCAAAGAAAGGTTTCATCTTTTCGAGCAATTCATCGACGTTTAGGCCGTTTAAGCCGCGAACCACACGGTTGTATTCGAGAATGCGATTTTCGCGATCGGGAAATACTGCCGTCATTACATAGTTATAGGGTTCGTTGCCCGTGTGATCAGAATTTTCGTCACGACGTTTTTGCGCCCAACGTTCGCACACTGCTGATCGGTGATGACCGTCGGTCAAGTACAGAGCATCCACCGAATCAAAGGCTTGCTGTAACGCCGCGATATCGTCGTCGTTACCGATAAACCAAAGTGTTTGTGCAAGCCCGTCAGGCGATACAAAGTCGATCAACGGTGCTTGCTGTGCAATGCGTTCAGCTATTTTGTCCACAGTGTCGATAGCCGGGTAGGTCATGGTAATCGGAGTAGAGCTGGCGCGTACTTCGTCGCGATAAAGTATTAAAGCGTCTTCCTTATCCTGGCGCGTGTGTTCATGCTTTTTGATGCCACCATTGAGAAACTCTTCGATTGGCAATTCGAGCACAATGCCGGTTTGTACATGTCCGTCTACCGCTAAGCGATACAGGTAAAACCCTTCTGCGTCATTTTCAACATAGGTGCCGTTACGCAATAACTCTTGCAGCTTCGCTGAGTTTTGCTGCAAATTGAGGTCAAACGGTGGCCGTTCGAACTCCGGGAACTCATCAGTGGAGCGCATGACGTTAAGGTAGTTATTTGGATTTGCGACGGCAAACTCGTGACGTTGACTGGGTGTCATCGCGTCATAAGCAGGACACGCAACATCGCGTGCCATTTCAGGATTTGCGTAGTAGCAAGAAAACGGGCGAATCATCGTCATGCTGGCTTACTCGAAGTTCATGAGTCCAAAAGCGTGTGGCGACTTTAGACTTAGCTGTTTGCGGCTTTGAAGTCGGCCATAAATCCCGCCAGGGCTTCAACGCTTTGACGCGGCATAGCGTTGTAGATGCTCGCTCGACAACCACCGACACTGCGATGCCCTTTGAGATTCTTCATGCCTGCGGCGTCGCTCTCACTCAGAAACTTCTTTTCGAGATCTTCGTTGGGCAGACGGAACACAACGTTCATATGAGAGCGATGCGCTGTACTGACCGGGCAATTGTACCAACCGTCGCTGTCGTCGATTGTGGAATAGATGATGGACGATTTATCCGCCGCTTCTTGTTGGATAACAGCGAGGCCACCTTTTGCCTTCATCCATTTCAGCACCTTGCCAATCATGTAAATGGCAAATACCGGCGGCGTATTAAGCAAAGAATCTTTACTGGCTTGAATGCTGTATTGCAGGTACTGCCCCATATTTGTGTTGCAGCCCTCCAGCGCACTCTTGCGGATAAAGACGATCGAACAACCGGCAGGCCCCATGTTCTTCTGCGCGCCACCGTATACCAAGTCAAATTTTCCCCAAGGAATGGGGCGGGACATGTAATCAGATGACATATCGCCAACCAGAGGCACATCAACTTCGGGCCATTCAATCATGCGGATTCCGCCGATGGTTTCGTTTGAGGTGACGTGCAGGTAGCGCGTGTTGTCTTGCAAAGCGATTTCATCGTTGTTTGGCATGCGCAAAAAGT
Source organism: Pseudomonadota bacterium (assembly GCA_039029975.1). GTDB lineage: Bacteria > Pseudomonadota > Gammaproteobacteria > JBCCFA01. The sequence continues at coordinate 1,580 of JBCCFA010000339.1, read as the reverse complement.
TTTCGTCTTTGCCGTCCCAGGCCCAGTAGGTATCGCCGTACTTTTGAGCATCTTTAAAGGCACCACTCGCCCATGAACCGCTGCCGATGTAGGCGCCTTTTTCGCCTTCTTTTAGCAGGTTCATCGGCACCATGGAAAATTGCAGCATCGCGCCGCCCTGCAAAAACATCACTTCAAAGTCGTCGGGTACGCCAAAGACTTCGCGGGCGTTGCTCATCGCTTCCATATGCACTGCGTCGTACTCTGCTGAGCGGTGGCTCATCTCGATGAGCGACATGCCCGAGCCGTGGTAGTCAACGAATTCGCTCTGCGCCTCTTGTAGTACTTCCAGCGGCAAAGTGCAGGGGCCGGCGCAGAAATTGTGTACTCGATTGGTCATTCTCTATTCCTCTTATTTGGCAGCGATCTTCGCGGCCAAGAATTTGCTAAATTTTGCGGTTGATCGTTTAGCGATCTGCGTTTACATGTTTACGCAGTGCAACACCTTACCGTTGCCGAATTCGGCAATCATGTGAACACATTCCTCTGCAACGGCGTCCTGCGCTTGTTCGGTAGACGCGCCGATGTGGTGCGTGCCGTAGACATTAGGGTGCTGAGCCAACGCCGAAGTGAACTCACCCTGACCGCTGGCAGGTTCGCTGTTGTAGACGTCGAGACCAGCGCGAATTCCTTTGTTGTCCATGGCACGAATAAGCGCCGCGTCGTCAACAATTTCACCGCGCGAGGTGTTGAGCAAAATCGCGCCGTCCTGAAATCTCGCCAACAGGTCATCGTTAATCATTCCTTTGGTGTCATCGTTTGCGGGGACATGAAACGAGACCACATCACAGGCACTTACCAGCGCATCTATATCTGCGACTTCGGTGGCACCCATGCTGCTCAATCGAGCAGCCGTATCGGCATCGCGACCGGGCTTGCCAATCACGTGCACGTTCATGCCAAACACAGCACCGCGTTCGGCGAGCGCCAAACCGATGCCACCAAGGCCGACGATCCCTAAATTCCGACCGTAGATGCCGTCGGCTTTGGAGTATTTCTTCTTATCCCATTGGCCACTGCGCAGATCTGAAACTTGATCGGGAATATTGCGGTCGATGCACAGCAGCAATCCAAAAGCTAACTCTGCGACTGCCAGCGCATTTTTCCCGGGCACATTGCACACCGGTATATTCATTTCAGCCGCAGCTGCTTTGTCGATAGTATTAGTGCCTGCGCCAGCGCGGATAACCATTTTCAGTGAATCGCCAGCTTCAAGCGCCGCGCGAGTAACCTTTGTACTGCGCACGATTAGAATTTCGGCGCCGGCAATTTGTCCAGGGATGTCGTCTGCGCCGAGGTCGGCCTGCATGTCACAATCGTGACCGGCGGATTTGAGTTGCTCGAGATAAGCGGGCTGAAATTTGTCAGCGAATAAAATTTTCACAGTTTTTACACTCAACATGCGCTGTGGTTTAACAGCACTATCGCCGCATGGATGACGAATAGTGCGTCGCTAACTGCGGCGGTTTCTGCGGTCACAGTGAGCTTTAAGGAATTTTTGTTGAAGCACCCACCGGGTGGTTCTTGGTACTGTGTCTGGC
>JBCCFA010000338.1:0-5094 GCA_039029975.1 Pseudomonadota bacterium | reverse complement strand
TTTTTTATGAACTTTTTTCTATCATGCTGCTCTTAGCATTAGCAATACTAGTAAGCAGTAAAACGCAATCCGCCATCAAACAATGAAAGCGGATTGTGTCAACGAATAATAGGGAACACTAAATGCGTACAGCACGCCGCCGGCAAGTAACAACTGTGAGCATACGTGTTTGCATTGTTCAAAATATTTTTCGTACATGATGATTCTCCGGTTATTTAGGGCCTGGCCGACGAGTTCATCGGCCGGCCCTATTGTGAATACCTTCTCAAATGGTATTAGTTAGCCGCACGGTAGTAAGGTGCGATCCGTATATCTGAGTAAGCGAGTTCCACTTTCCCGTCTCGGATTTCGATTTCCACAACTTGGTGGTCATTAGGACGATAGTAGGAACCGGCGACCGGGGAATTGCTAGCTTCCTTAGACTCTTGGAACGTCGCATTCGTATGGGCCGGCGGAAACTGAGTTGTTGCATGTACTTCACTTGTTGCAATGAAAGCCAAGGCTATGCTCAAAGAAACTGCGGCACCTATGTTTTTTTCACTGTTTGAATTTGTCATCTTTACTCTCCACTTAATAATTGTTTAGTTGATTGTTTGTCGCTCGTGTATCTCGATGCGATGTAAACAGTCTAAACAAGCTATGTTGTTTTCAAGTTTCCCGATTGCATCCATTTGTTGCGCCTTTGTATTCGATTAGCAAAAAAAAGCCGCCCAGCGGGCGGCTTGTGCAACAAAAATATTTCTGCTCAAACATAATCTGCGATCAGCTTTGCCGCTACCGAACTAGACAAAATTGATTTGAGCTGCCAGCTGTAACGAGGCGTGGATAATCCTGTGCTAACAAACAAATCGTAGTAATTCGATAAAAAATAATTTTCTATAGCAATTTTCTTCACGGAACCAATTTGTCTGTCGTTGAAATTCGCCACTAGCATCGCATCTACTTTTGCTTGCTCTTGAAGAGCCAGTTTGAAACTATCCAATAGTTCTTGAAAACTCTTCGTTGCTCGGCGTAAAGCATTAGGCGATAAACTGGCGCCCTCTTCACACCAGGCTCGCTCATTAAGATCTAAATACGACAGACGTCGTTCATAGAGCTTTCGAACGGCTCTCACGGCTATCGGTGAACTCAGACCATCATGATAAATTTTCTGACGATAAAGACGTATTAAGCCTAAATCCAACATCATGGAAAAACAGTACCGTGCCCAATCCGGTTTCTGAGAAACGAACATTGGGGACAGATAGTCTCCGATAGTAATTTCGTGATCTTTTAGTTCGCGGCTTTTTAAAAAACGAATTACTTTAGAAACCTCTGACCGTTTAGATTTGTGCTTATAACGCGAACGCCAAACCGGAAAAACCAGGCTAGCGTCAACATAAACAAGAGTCTTCAGGAAGCTCAATGACAGCACGTGAGATACGGCGGCCATTGAGCGTTTATCTAGGTAACTTGCCAATTCGTCATATGCGATGGAATTCTCAGCTAAGCTCGGAAATACCGGCGCCAAATGTCGAGGAGACGCTACATTGCGAACGATTTTTGGATTAGTAAAACTTTCCGCTACCGCGCCCATGAGCGCGGTCATTGGTGATGGCGAAGGATAGTAGATTCCGGTCATGTCGATATTCTCGCGTTGATGATTTAACGCAAATCATAAGGAGCATGTGTATCGGATTAGTTTCTTTCGTGGCTTAGATTGTTACAGAAATGTTTCAGGAATCGACGGATGTCATGCACTGTTCGAAGGTTTTACGAAATGCGGGGATATCCAAAGGCTTTTTGACCAGAGCTTTTATACCAGTTGCTTTAATAGATTCTGCACTAACCGTATCGCTGTATCCGGTATACAAAATAATGGGCAATTCTGGGTTTTCGCGTAACAACGATTCAGCGAGCTGCACACCGGTGACTTCCGGCATGGTCTGGTCTGTGATAACTAGTGAATAGGCCGCAGGTCGAGCAAGGTAGTGTTTTAGGGCGTCCTCCCCGCCATGAAAGACTGTGACGGTAAGACCCCAATCGGTAAGCAATTCCTCCAAAAATTCGGCGACCTGTTGATTATCATCCACCACCAAGACATCGCCCGTTAGCCCCTTGTGTTTCGCGATCACACTCGGCGGTATTTTCCGATTGTCTTTGTTAGAGGCAGTAGATTCTTCTGCTCGAAACAGCACGCGCATTGTGGTGCCCCGGTTCTTTTCACTGTCCACAATGATATGCCCGTCATGCTCATGGATAATGCCGTGAACTGTCGCCAAACCCATACCACTGCCTTTGCCAGTTTCTTTGGTAGAAAAAAAAGGCTCAAATATTCGCGATACCAGTGCCGGCTCAATACCCGGACCAGTATCCCGAACGGCTAATTCAACGTACTGGCCAGCAAGATTGGCACTGCAGGACGAACAAACGGCACCATCGGCGTTAACAGTTCGAAGACTAACCATCAACTTGCCAGAGTTGTTCATTGCGTCGCGGGCGTTAATGCATAAGTTGACCAATATCTGCTCAACATGTACGGGGTCCAAGACAACGGTCGGCAAGTCGTCGGGTAAGTCTGTGGAAATCGTGATCGAACTCGGCACAGTAGATTCAAGCAAGCTCACACTTTCTTCAACAATCGGACCCAAGGACAGCGGCCGCGGTTGACCCGCATCACCCCGCGAAAAAGTCAGCATTTGCTGGATTAAATCCCGCGCTTTCTCACCTGAACGCTGGGCGCGGGTGAGGTATTTTTCCAGCTTCGCATCCTGTTCGGGATTGAGATGATCCCGCGCCATTTCAACATAGCCAAGAACACCCGTGAGAATATTGTTGAAGTCGTGCGCCACGCCGCCGGTTAAGTGTCCTATGGCTTCCATTTTTTGCGCTTGGCGAAGCTGCGCTTCGAGCATCATGCGCTCGTCAGACGCGACTTTCGAATCCGTCAGATCTCGTAAAAAACCCGTGAATACTTTGCCGGAAGCTTCGTCGGCGACACTAATAGAGAGCTCAGCAGGAAATTCAGAACCATCAACTCGCTGCGCAGTGACCTCAATCCGTCTCCCAACCATCTTCGCTTCGCCGCTCTGCAAAAAACGTTGCATCCCGTTTGTATGCTGAGCACGCAATCTTGGTGGAATGATAATTTCCGCCATAGGTCGTCCGATCACATCGCTCGCCTTGCACCCAAAGGTTTCCTCGGCGGCGGGATTGAACCCAAGAATTTCGCTTTGCTCGTTAATTGAGATAATGCAATCGAGTGATGACGCGATTGTGGCTTCGAGGCGCACCTGGCTTTGCATTAAGGCGTTTTCTCTTATTACCCGATCGGTCACATCACGTACCACGACGAGCGCACGTGGTTCCCCTTCTCGCTCTAATCTAGTGGCACTCATCTCGGCAAAGTAGAAAGTGCCATCCTTTCGAGGTAGCCGACCTTGATGCCGAATATTCTCGCCACTAAGCACGCGTTCAACCCATTCTAGATGCTGCGGAATTGACTTAGCTTCGCGAAAACCCGGGGGATACTCGCCCAGGAGCTCTTCACGTTCAAAACCATCAATTTCCAAAATCGCCGGGTTTACGTCGATCACTTTGCCGTCACGATTGAGTACCACCATACCGTCGATTGAAGATTCGAACGTGGCCCTATAACGGTCTTCGCTTTCGCGCAGCGCCCGTTCTCGCGCGCGTTTTTCGCCCACATCGCGAATCACGCGAATCACTCTGGGTTCGCCCCGATAATCTACCCGCATACTGCGGGCTTCAACATTCTTAATAGAACCGTCGGCACAGCTCGCCATATATTCAGAAGTAATGACTTCCCCAGCCAACACCCGGTTGATGGTTTCCATATGCTCAGCGTAACGCTCCGGTGCCCGGAAATTTGGCGGCGGTTGGCCAATAAGATCTTCTCTTGGGGCGGCATCAAGTTCGCTCAATCGCGCATTAAAATCGAGTACCTTGCCTTCTTTATCCAGTACTACGACCGCATCGAGCGCGTTATCGAACAGGTTTCGGTAGTAATCCTCGCGTTCGCGAATGGCTTGTTCGGAGTCGTTGCGCAAAATTTCTCGTGAAATCCGCTCAGCAAAAACGCGTAAAACCGATTCGCATAAGGCGTGATTCCCGAGCGGTTCGTAGGTCATGACGCTTAATACGCCAAGCATCTCACCTTCGGCGTCCTCAAGCGGATAAGCAGCGTATCCGTTGATGCCATACATCGCCGCATCGGTCTCGGGAAAAAGCTCACCGACTTTATCTTCGTAAACCTTAAAGGTCCGCCCCACAACTGTCTCGCACGGCGTACCCGCAAGTAAATAGTCTTCGTTGGGTAGCAAATTACCCTGCACGAGCCAAGCCAGAGTGCGAATATAGGCCACGCCATCAACGTCAACATAGCGTCCAATGAGGCCGATATCAGAACCCACCAATTGCACCGCAGCACGGGTGAGGTCTTCATACATATGTTCAGCACGGGCATTCGATAAAGCGCGGGCCGCCTCAAGAAAGACGTCTTCTGTAGGTATCGAACTGCGGTCGGACATGTTTAATTTGCGGGCGAAGCTAACATTCGGTTTATCTAGATAAATATTAACAGCCGCATCGCCGCATCGCCTTCGTTGTTACAAAGGCGAAACGGATGAAACAAAACTGATACAAAAAAAAAGACGATTAAGCTTGATTTTCGCCCAAAGGTGGCATTAGACGCCTTTTTTAGGCGGAACGAACATATATCCGATGCCTCGCTTAGTCTTTATCGTTTGCGGTTTATCTGGGTCGGGTTCTAACTTTTTGCGTAATCGAGCGATACGGATGTCGATACTGCGATCATAGGGATCCCAATCCCGGCCCTGTGTGAGACTCATCAGTTGATCGCGAGACAAGGGCCGATTAGGACGCTCCGCGAATACTTTCAGCAGTTCGAATTCTGCGGCGGTGATTGGAATTTCGTCGCCAGAATCGTCGAGAAGTTGGCAACTATCTAGGTCCAAGGTTGTTGCACCGAAATCGACGCGTTTCGTTGGTGCCGGCTCGGGGACGCTCGATTCTTGTTCAGTGGGTTCCGCGCGCTGATATCGGCGGAGTACGCTTTTCAAGCGCGCTCTCAGT
>JBCCFA010000337.1:0-5141 GCA_039029975.1 Pseudomonadota bacterium | reverse complement strand
CAGAGGAACCAGATCGGGCACTGGATGAGAGCAGGCCAGTAGAGATGGCCGTCTCGCGTACCGTGCTTCTGATCTAACAAGTCGTTCGAACGGACACGTAACCGCTGGTTCAATCGGCGCGGCTACGCATTCTCGCGCCTCTTCACCAGCGTCGTTACGTGCCGCTCAACTCAGCGTTAGATTTCGCAAAAGTCCCAGCCTCGCTGTAATGGTAGGATCGTCTTTGGAGGTATTAGACATGTCCTCAGTAAAAGAAGAACTTGCCGAAGTTCTACAACGTCAACCCGCCGACAGCAGCTCTGAAGAAATCGTTCGCGAACTAGCTTTTCACGTAATGGTGCAGCGAGGTCTTGCGGACTCTCAAGCTGGCCGGACAATATCGAACGAAGAGATGGGCCGGCGAATTCGGCAGTGGCAAAGCTAAACTGGACGGTCGAAGCCGAAAGCTGGCTCCACGACATTTATAGTTTCATTGTGGCAGACAATCCAGCGGCCGCTGCGGAAGTTGTCGAGGGTATTTATGAAAGAGCCCAGCATCTCGAGCGATTTCCAGAGATCGGGTACCGTTATGAAGGTGCGGATTCCGACGTTCGCATCCTTTTATACGGCCACTATCGAATAGCATATGTTCTGAAAGCGCCCGAGGAAATAGACATATTGGGTGTCTTTCATGGCGCATTAGACATTGAGCGTTACCTTGTCTAGCGCGAAATCTAACAAGCCGTTCGAACAGACTCGCATCCGCTGCTATCGCGGTAGTCGGCATTTTGCTTGTCTTTGCCACACTGATCTATTTGGCGAAAGAAGTCCGCCAAAACACGGCAAATATAGATGCGGCCCGTTACGAGACAATCATGACCGGCTTCAACGATATTGGTTGCACGCTCGCCAGCGATGCGGAATTAGCGCATTTATTCAATCTCGGAATCAACTTCCCCAAAAGCCTCAACCAAACCCAACAAGCACTTGTGGCTTTCGTATTTTGTTTGTATCTAACTCAATATGAAAAGGTCTGCCAACTTCATCGCACGAGAGTTATCGACCGAGAAGAGTGGATAACCTTCGCAAAGCAGTGTGGTCGATACCTGGGACCGAATGGCGGAAGGATGTTCTTGGAACGAAATATCGATTACCCGGTACTAGTCGATTCCATCACTCCGGAGATGAGCGGTGCGTCTGTATTTGAATTTTCCTTCACAGGCGTGGCCCCGCCTAACAAGTCGGTAGAGCCAGACACTTGAGCACGGCTTCTTCTTAAAGGTCGTCCGTTCGGTCACGGTAAAATCCCACTCAACTCCGCATCAGGCATCGGGTATCGAATAATCACTAGTGTTGGGCCTAACGGATCTCAGAATTGCTATGAAACAACCGCCTCCAGCTAGCATAGAGCGCATTTCGAAAATGACCTTCGCGTCGGTTTATCCTCTTTTAGTCGCGAAAGTTGAGAAAAAAGGTAGAACTGAAACAGAGCTGCACGAAGTGATCAGGTGGTTGACTGGTTATGATGAGAAAAAACTGAAATCCCTTATCGACGATGAAGCGACCGTTGGAGCCTTCTTCAACAAATGCGAATTAAACCCCAACGCTCACCTAATTAAGGGCGTCGTTTGTGGCTACAGAGTAGAAGACATAAAAGACCCATTGATGCAAAAGTGCAGGTATCTAGACAAACTGATCGACGAGTTGGCCAAAGGCAAGAAGATGGAAAAAATACTCCGTACTGGTGGCTAACACGAAATTTCCCGGGGGAACATTGATGATGAAAAACGCTACCCGGATATCCGCCCCTCAAAAATAGAACAATCTGGAAACCCGAAGCATGGCTCGACCCTCCATTCAACGCCCGCCTCTCAATGCTGCTTAAGCACGACGAGTCGGGAATTTGAACTAGGTGAGACCCGCAGAGCGCGGATCGCGACTACCCTCCAACATTCCAAGCTATCGCATCGGAGTTGGTAAAGATCCGTTGCGGCTTCCCCTACCCCGTCAACTTCCCCTAAACTGGCATCGTGGCCCGATCAACAAGGCTTTTCGCTAGCGAGAGGCACGGCAAATAGAGAAAGACATCTCGGTCGCTGCGTGAAATGAATAATTCCATGTCGCTATTTGCTTAGCCACGTTTGCCGAAACGCCATCTGCTCCGGGTCAAGTTACCGCAACAGTGGTAAGCCATAATTACACCGATGGTGATAGGCATTTAGCGAATGGGGGAGAATTGAAATGGCCGGAAACGTTGGCTCTGAAAAAATATTTGAAAACGATAAAGTTATCGTCTGGAATTTCGAACTCGCCCCAGGGGAGGAAACGGAACTCCATACCCATGAACATAGTTACATGTGGTATGCCGTTGAGGGCACAACCCGTAGAGCCTTTGATAAAGACGGGAATAAACTCGGGGATCTCGATGTCCCGACCGGTGCGGTTTACTCGTTGAAGCTAGAAGATGGCGAACTCGAAGTGCTATCGGAACTCGCAAATGGCATGAAGGTGCCCGCGACCCATAAAGCGCAAAACGTCGGCAATACGCGATACCGCGAAATATTGGTTGAATACAAATAGCGTTAACAGGCACGCTTGAGTTGGTAACCAACCCGGAACCAATCGCCGACTTAGGTGCTCTTACGAGCGCGGCCTCTAAAATGGGAGCTGAGCGAACTAACATCTACCGCCACTCGATTAGCCATTGGGACGGTGCCGAGTGAACCGCGCGATAAATCTTCGCGACTCGAACCTCGCCTTAGTGATCCCGGATGGAACCAGTGTGACCGTCGAGCTAGCGCCAGCCTATCTTTGTGAATCCATAGGCACCCCCGGCGTCGATCCGGGAAACAAATATCTCCAAGATGTCCATTTTCAGCTCACTGACGCGGAGATTAATGCGTTGCCCTCTGGTTTGCCCGCACGAATCGACGAAGGGATCGCGGTGGTCGACACGATCCAACACCACAACGTGCTTCCTTTACCTCTAATTCATCTTGGCGCGACGGAATTACATCTGTTCACCGAGCAGACCGAGACGCTTCGCGTCAAAGCTTCAGGCATGGTTGCGATATTGGTCGGCGGCAGGAGGAAAGTTGAGTCGTAGTGAAGTGTTCCACCTGCGGAATGGGCCGGTGATCCAATGCCCATTTCAAGCGCATAGGAATCGCCGCCTCCACAAATCGTCGCCAGCGAACAATTAGGATGCTTTTGACTTCGCGCTCTAACGCAACCCCGCGGGGGTAACCGCCGCCGCTGCTATGCTAGCGATGTCGCCGGGCGGCTCAGCAACTCAAAAGGGCTGAGAGCCATCAGGCAGGCCGCATTTAGGGAAGCACCCTTTTACACCGCCTCGCCGAGCGATTCTGCAGACAAGATTCGAACTTGAGAGGTGGTGGTGCGCTTGCACTACTATTGCTATAACTCAGAGATAGCCCCATAAACGAGGCTGCCAGCATCCGATCCCGTTGCCTATGTCATGAATACAGAATTGATTGGCTATTTCGCCGCGGAAAAAAGCGGCGCACTCATCCTCCTCGGGATGGGTGTAGGTGCGCTCGCGGTTTCCGGCTGGCTTTGGCGACGCAAAAGCGCTTTCATCGCAGCGGCGTGGCCGCTCGTAATACTGGGGGTGTTTGAGTTAATTATCGGAACCGCGATTGCGCTGCGAACACCAAATCAAGTGCAGCAACTCCAGAATGCACTGGCCAACAAGCCTGCCGTAGCCGCTTCTGAGGAGCTCGTTAGAATGGAGCGGGTTAACGCCAATTTCAGAATCGTCAAGCTCGTTGAAATTGTCGTCATCGGCTTTGGGGTGGCCGCAGTACTTGTGTTCCCCCTGGCAAGTACTTGGTCGTCAGTCGGCGTTGGATGTGTGGCCCAGGGTGTAGCACTGTTCGTGTTCGACTCTTTCGCGCATCATCGCGCGGAGATTTATGTTTTGTGGCTGCAGAGTTTGTAAACGGCAAAATTGGGAGCCCGCGTCTGCCTTGATCCGGCGACGTTTTTAACCTTCAAAATGGGGTATCGAAATGGCAGCAATGAGCAAGGAGCAGCGGGATGCGTTTTTGGCCATACCGCGCTATGGGATCCTAAGCGCCGTGCGCCAAAACGGAGAAGCGATCTCCATCCCGATCTGGTTTGATTGGGATGGAGAAATGATTCGAATGTTCGCGACCGCGGAATCCCCCAAAGTCGCTCGTCTTAAGGCGGACCCCAGAGCTTCGCTATTAGTGGTCAACAACCTCGATGAACATGAGGCTTGGGTCGCGTTCGACGGTGTGGTTTCGATTCGAACCTCCGGCGGATTCGAACTCGCCGAAGCGCTCGCACACCGATACTGGGATCTGGGCGATCCACAGAGAAAAGCGGCGCTGGAAGGTTGGCGAGGTGCGGCAGCCGCCTTGCTTCTACTGGAAATGCAACCGAAAAAAATCAGGACTTATTGCTATTAACGCTGACGCGGCTGGCAAGCTGAGTCGCTCGCCTTAACAACGATAAGCGCAGAACCCAAGGCGCAGGGGGATGTATATGTGGCGCGGTACGTTACGTCTTGGAGAGCAACCCGCTTATTACCCACGCTTGTTCATAGTACTGAATGCCAAAATTTCTCCGGCTCCGCGTTTATCGTGCTCATTGGCATCGACACACGTGCGTTTAAAGTTTGGGGAGCAATTAACACGGTCGCGAACCCGACGCCCAGTGGCGCGGGATACGACGCGAATTTTCGCCCTAATTGTGCAACCGTGATCTGGGCAAAATACCACTTTGTTCCTCGCGATCTGATCGCATTGCGCGGCAGCACGTTAGATGACCCTAATTTAGCGCCGCCCACCTACCACATCTATCCACGCAAGCAAGCAGCCCTGGTTGGGGTTGCCTCGCGACATGCCCGCCTTCGAGGAATGGCTGGACGTCTCGCAAGTGTGGTTAGGCGCAGCACTTGCGAAATTCGAGTAACTTCAAAATCACGACTAATTAGGTCCGGTGAAGCCGCGGTGTCTATCTGGGAGCTTTTACCCAGCGCCCCATGAGTGCGGAAACGCGCTTTCGTTGATGCTATTCTGCGGGTAGAAAACGCGACATCAGGGGAGAATCTAGCTCTCGCATCCTAATTGCAATGCTGATAGGGCTTTACAGTCTTGCTCTAGACTGGGCTAGCT
>JBCCFA010000336.1:0-5167 GCA_039029975.1 Pseudomonadota bacterium | reverse complement strand
GTTTTCAAGGCAAGCTTTGCATTCATCCAAATCAGGTTGATGCCACCCACGCGGCGTATACTCCAAGCGAAGAAGAATACGCCTGGGCGCAGAAAATCATTTCAAGTTTTGAAGAGGCCGAAAAAGCCGGCTCAGCGTCTATCCAAGTCGATGGCTATTTCGTTGACTACCCGATTGTCGAGAAGGCGCAGTACGTTGTGGATATATTTGAAGCGGTAGCGCAAGCATGAACAAGCGCGAACAAACCTTATCGACAACCAACTTCGCGGCGGAGCTCGCTAAATTCACCACAAGCTTCGACCTTGCTAATGTCCCCGATGAAGTCATACACCGAGCAAAACTGTGCGTGCTCGATGCTTTTGGGATTGGCTTAGCGTCGGTAAATTTTGATTTCGCCAAAATCACCGCGGCTGGTATTCATGCGATTGCCGGCGATGGCGAGTTTCCCGTGATTGGGATGACCTTGACATTGCCCCAACGCGACGCGGCACACTTAAACGGCACTTTAATTCACGGCTTAGACTTCGACGATACGCATGGCGAAGCGGTGGTGCACACATCCGCTAGTGCCGCACCGACCATGCTCATTGCGGGCTTGGCCAACAACGCTAGCGGTGCAAGCGCTTTAAGCGCTTTTATCATCGCTTCTGAGTGTGCAGGACGCATCGGTGCCGGCGCGCGTGGGGGTTTTCACGAAAAAGGCTTTCATCCTACTGGCGTGGTTGGTGCCTTCGGCAGCACCCTGGCCGCTGGCTATCTCGCTAATCTGAACGAACAACAACTCTGCGACGCGCAAGGCATCGTGCTTTCACAAGCGGGCGGCAACATGCAATTTCTGGATGATGGCGCTTGGACCAAACGAAACCACCCCGGCTGGGCGAGCTTTTGTGCACAAACGGCCGTTTCAATGGCCAAGTACGGATTTTTTGGACCGCGCGATCCCTACACAGGGCGTTACGGATTATATCCAACCCATACCAAAGACGGTCGCGAAGTGAGTCTTGAGAAAATCACCAACGATTTGGGTGAGCGTTGGGAGATGATGAATATCGCCTTCAAGCCTTATCCCGCTTGTCACATGACGCACGCCTACGCCGATGCAATTCTCGCCTTGAAGAAAACGCATCAATTGGAAGTGAATGACATTAAGCATATTACCGCTCTTGTGCACGAAGGCGAGCAGTCGGTCATTTGCATCCCAGAAGAAAACAAACTGAAACCGCAAAACTCTTATGACGCGCAGTTCAGTGTGCATTACGTGATCGCTGCTAGCTTCCTTCGCGAGAAATTTGGTTTGGCGGAACTCGAAGATGATGTGATCAATAGCCCCGAAATTCTCGACTTGTGTTCTCGGGTCTCGTTTACCGACGATCCAGATTCTGCGTATCCAGGTTATTTTTCTGGGGCATTAAAACTAGAAACGACTGACGGACGTGTACTCGAACACCGTGAACAAATTAATCGCGGCGCAACGGAAAATCCGTTATCAGACGATGACATAAAGAATAAATTTATAGGGAACGCCACGCTTACCCTGTCCGAGAGTCGCGCGAACGATTTGTCAGAGATAATCATGAATTTGGAACAAGAAGCTGATCTCGCCAATCTGAGCGATGCCTTGACCCTGTAGCCATACAATCTGGAGAAATACCATGTTGATGTCCGCCGATGATTACCGAGAATCATTAAAGCGCTACAAGCCACGCGTCTTTGTTGACGGCGACCGCGTTGAGTCCGTAGTGCACGATCCCCGCTTGGCGCCCGGTATTAACGCGATTGGCGTGACCTACGACCTTGCGCTCGACGAACGCTATCGCGAAATCATGACGGCTGAATATAGCGGGACTGGTGAAACCGTCAACCGCATGCTGCACATCAACGAGGAACCGCAACATCTACTAAATAAATTGGAAGCAACGCGTCTAGTTTGTCGCGAAAGTGGCTGCGCGCAGCGTTATCTAACCCACGACGCGATGAATGCGATTTATCAAGCAACACATCAGATAGATGAAGCAAAAAATACCGACTATCTAGATCGCTACAAAGCTTACATCGAATACGTGCATGCCAACGATTTAACTTTGGGCGTTGCCATGACCGATGGCAAAGGCGATCGCTCTCTGCGCCCGCATGCCCAGGCGAATATCGATTCTTACGTCCACATTAAAGAACGCCGCAAAGATGGGATTGTGATCCGCGGCGCAAAAGCCATCATTACCGGCGCACCTTACGTGCATGAACTGCTGATCATGCCGTGCCGAAATATGATTGAAGCAGATCAGGATTTTGCAGTGTGCTGCGCAGTGCCATTAGATGCCGAGAATTTAACCATCATCTCGAGACCCGCGGGTCGTCCCGAACAAGCAGCCGCTAAGTTTAGTGCTAATTTTGGCCAGTCCACTGGTGTCGCGATATTTGACGACGTCTTCGTGCCACACGATCGCATTTTTCTGGCTGGCGAGTGGGAGCATTCACAGTTTCTAACCTCAACGTATGCGACCCATCACAGACATAGCTGCATTGGCGCGCGCGCAGGCTTTGGCGATTTACTCATTGGCACCGGCGTATTGATGATTGAGTCAAACGGCTTAGATCCCGATCGCGCACCACACTTAAGAGATGATTTAGTTGAATTAATTAAAATTACCGAAGGCTTCTATGCGTGTGGCGTCGCCGCTTCCGTTTATGGTTTTCAGGATCCATCAGGCGTATTCCAACCCGATGGCGTATTTGCGAATATTGGCAAACTGCTTTTGGCGTCGCAAATTTATGATATGCATCGATTAGCACATGACGTATCAGGCGGAATGATCGTTGCGCTACCTGGTCCTGATGAGGATCACAACCCTGAAACCAAAGGCGACATGCGCGCAATGTTGCAGACCCGTGAAGACATCCCGCACGAAGCGCGCATGGAAGTGGCACGCATGATGGAAGATTTAACCGCTTCTAATACCGCCGGCTGGTATTCAGTAATTAGTTTACATGGCGGCGGATCGCCGGAAGCGATGCGACGTGAAATCTATCGCTATTATCCGCTAGAAGAGCGGAGACAATTGGTTGAGCGCTTGTTGGGACGCGGCTTATTGGCCGATGAATCCGGTAAAGCACTAGAAGACCAACCGGGAAAATGTTGCCCGGTTGGTTGCCAGGTACCGGAGACGCCTAAGCTTGAGGGTCCTGAGGAGCGTCCAATTAAGATGGAACTAAAGCGCCTTCGTGCGGTGGATTCTAAATAACGGGTTTTCCCACCGGATACTGTATGTCGCCTAGCGCTTTCGGCGACCTAATAATACAACGAGACCGCTCACGAAAAGTAGTATCGGTGCCGGAATCGGTATGGGAGTAAACACGCCCGATAGTTTGTGGATCGTGCCACCTGTCGACGAAACCCAGACAATTTCGTTAATGTCATCGATAGCGATTCCCGAAAGACCGAAAACTTGCGGAATACCCGCCAAATCGATATCGCGCACAAACGTACCGTCGGGTGTCATTTCGCGAATAAAGTCGTGACGGTCACTGACTATGTACAAGTTCCCAGTCCCGGCAAACACGTCGATGTCGCCATAGTTAACGTCGAATGAATTGGGGCCAGTAGGCGCGAAGCTATTAATCAAGTTTCCGTTATTAGCATTCGCTTCAGTGACTAAATCGTTAGACTGCCAGTCGACCGTAAAGAAGCTGTCACGGGCGAAATGATAAGCTCCGCCCACCAGTGCGGCCGACGGAAGCACCTGGGAAGCAAGCACGCTACCGTCGTTTTTGTTCAAAGCGGATAGGATTTCCGGCGAGTCGTCGCCATTTGCAACCAATAAGCTATTCGCCGCAATCGCCACACCGCCCACGTTAATCGCACTGTCGGCGAAGTCCAGATCAAAATCGTTTGAGGTTGTGCCGGGTGCCGCAATGGTAAATTGCAGACTGCCCGATTGATCGAATACTTCGATATCTGCACTGAAATCGCGATGAATATACAAAAATCCAGCGACCGGATCATAGGCTATGGAATTGACAATGACACCGGTATTGAGGTCTAGCGAATCCTCCAGCACCGGCATCGCAATCGCGCCTTGCGTGCCAACCATACTTAAACCAACGACCACCATGAGTGTGTTAACCAATCGCATTTGACTACCCTTAAATTTTGTATTCTTTTTTTCTGCCGAGCCTAAATATGCTAAGTCGGACGGCATCAGCTTTCAGGTAATATTACCAGTACTCGTTAGGAGGCTCGAGTGGTAACTAAGGATCTCTTATGCCGAAACACGTCAGCGCTCACGATGTTTTGAACGTTTTCAACATGCGTCGCCGTTCTTGCTCGCGAATTTTTAAAGGCGATGCTGCCACCTTCATTTCTCCAGCGTTGGTAGGACTGAGTGATTTAGTTCGGTGAGTAAACGAATCTCCGTGTCGCAATAGCGAACGAATTAAGCGACTGGTGTGTTTCTTGGGGCCAGTGATGTCCTCTACCGTGGCATATTGCGCGCTCAATAGTTGCAGTAAAGCACTCGGAAAAATAGGTTCTGCATGGCGCCGTTCTATCTCGGCCCAGCGTCGACGCGGCGAAATTTCGTGCGAGTCATCCGGGTCAACGGTAAACTCGTCCATGTAGCGCTTGAGCTGCACCACGTCTGGTTGCGGCGGCTCCACTTGCCACCGAGTCAAAAACGGCTCGATGATCGCGGCATCCGTAAACTGCATCTCGCGCTTATCATTGAACAGCAACAAGCCGCTTTGCGATACGCCATACCAATCGAGGCGATGGATTTTTAATAACTGAGGAAGACGTAATGGAATGCGTTTTTCGACGCTATCGACCGTAATCGTTTCATTCCAGAACACCACACTGATGCGTTGATGAATCATCCTGCCCCCGAGCATACGATAAGACTTGCTCCCGAATGCTAAAGGACGTAGACGACGAAATTAAGTCATTTGAATTTTCTTTTGTCTAACTGTGATCCGGTTAACAAGAAAACGAAAAGTGAGGCGATTAACTTGCAACGACAAAGCCTTTCGGCACGCCCGCGTTGGCAATTGCGCCAAAGGTGGGTTCATCGTTTAACTTACTTTCCATAAAGACTCGAGTTTCCAATAGCGCGTCTAAATCAACGCCCGTGCGCATACCCATCGCTTCTAACATAAAAATCAAATCATCCGTCAC
>JBCCFA010000335.1:0-5176 GCA_039029975.1 Pseudomonadota bacterium | reverse complement strand
GCAAATCGATAATAAGCGGTTTTTCTGGCTCGCTATCGACTAACAAGTTGCTTATGTTATCCCCAACGGTTTCGTCTGTTGTGCCAATTTCGGTACCAGCCTGAATGGCAAAAAACGATCCGCCTTGTGCTTCTCCAAACGGATAGAAATCGAGCATGATCGCGTCGACCTGGAAACCATTGGGAACGGAAAAGGTAAACACATCGTTATCGGCCGGATCGTCAAATAATCCGAATTCACCGACGACAAAATTAGACCCCGTTTGAACCACCCCGACATAAGTGCCAGTCGTATTGCCGGGCGACGGGCTATTCGGATCATATACCGCAACACGATCGATCAAATCGCCGTCCCGACCGGGGTATTCCGAATGCAGCATAACGAAGGCGTTTGCTTTGCCGAATAGTGCCAGCGACACCATTGCCAGCGCTGCGGAGCGAATGAGCAATTTGCTAAACGCGGTAAATATTAGTGGCAGACCATGCGTCTTTTCCGGCCCCCGTTTTGAAACTGCAGAATAGCGTGACATACGCAACGTGGAATTGTGTACGTAGTCTCGCGATGTTTTTGAAATTTTCTGGTGAGAAACCCCGCCCGGACAAACACCCGAGCGAGGTTTCTAACTTTTTTGTTTAGTTCTTACGCTTTCTTAGTACGGCGTCTCATTCCAGTCAGACCCGCTAAGGCTGAACCCATTAGCCACACTGCGCCCGGTACGGGTACTGGGCTACCAACGGGATCCGCACCGAGGTCGATATAACCAGATGAGGTAAACACATTAGCACCAAGTCCAATGGCGTCACCCAACATTTGCGAGGCTAGAATATCTTCATCGCCACCAATCTGCTGTATCAACTCCGGCGCGAAGTCACCAGTGATGCTGAAGCCCACTTCGTTGATGATGAAACCTTCTGGCGGGCCATTGACCAAATCGCGAACACGGTTGCTGTAACCCGCAAGCGGATTGCTGGTCGGATCGTCATCGGTGTCCTCGTTAAGGATGTAATCAATCCCAACCAAATTGCCTTGGTCAAAGGTTAACGTCATGTCACCAAACAAATCACCGTCGGTATCCCAAACCGGAATATCGGTGCGCAGCCGCGGATCACCCAATGGGTTGATGACAACCGGACGATTACCGCGTCCCTCTGGTTGAGTCGGATCGAAATCCGGGTTCGGCAAAAAGAACGGTTCGCTTGGATCATAATCTGGGTTATTAACCGACAATCCAAATCGGTCGCCTTCAAAAGTTGTCAGAATAGAATTGGACAAGAACACGCTGAACAAGGGATTACCTTCAGCGTCCATTGAACCAATGGTGCCAGTGAAACTGGTGTTTAGTCGTTCCGTTTCGTTACGCGTGCTGCCACCTTCGAAAGAGAGATAGTTTTCATAATTGTAAATATTAATACCCACGGTGACGTTACCTTGGGTCAAGGCTAAGTCCCGGATGTTGGGGCTAGGCTGATTAAGGATCGCATCGGCCGCGGTCACCTGCCAATTTTGAAAATTGAGATTGTCCAACCAGAGCATCGCGTTCACCGCGCTTGCGTTCTGACTTACGAAAGCGCCCATGGCCGTGGCCGCAGCTAACCCCGTGCGCTTCAGCTTTTTGATTGTCTTTTTACTGTTTTCCATTAGTTATAACTCCGAAGATTGTTTGTAGTAATTAGATTTGAATCGAGAGCAAGAATGCTCATGCATGCACACCGCCTGATCTTTCCCCTTGCGGCGAAATGCGAATACTATTAAAAATGCGAATGATAATCAATTGCGTTAATTTAAGACTGCCGGTTAGCTGAAAAAAGCTGGCTGGCACAATCAAAATCAATAATTTGCCTGCAAAAACTGTCCAAATGGTGGTTAGCACCCTAGTCCCCAGAGTCCACCAAAATGGTTTTTTTGGCGCGCCAAAGCACGTCGGAGATAAGTCTATATAAGCCGTTTTTAACCGAGCAGCACGCTCAATTATCGGCGCTCAACCGCTAATATGAGGCTCAGATCCGCTTGATAGCATCTTACTTGTTCAACATACTTCGTCGGCAAACCGGTAAACGAAACTGAGGAAATCCATGACCCAAACTAAAACGCTTGGCGCAATCTTGTTTGAAGATTTTGAATTGCTAGATCTCTACGGTCCGTTGGAGATGTTTGGCAACATTGGCCCTGAGTTAAAAATCGTCACGGTTGCGGAGAACACAGGTCCCGTGCGTTCCGCTCAAGGCCCGAGTACTGTTGCTGAATATAGCTTTGCTGATGCGCCAGCACTCGATATGGTTTTGCTGCCGGGCGGTTACGGCACGTTTGCCGAATCAGAAAATGCTGCCATGTTGGCGTTCTTAAAAAGACGAGAGCATGACGCAGATACGGTGATGTCCGTCTGCTCGGGATCAGGCGTGCTTGCAACCGCTGGCCTGCTTGATGGGCGCAAAGCCACGTCGAATAAATTATTTTTTTCCGCGATTACCGGTGGCTCAGAAAATGTAGATTGGCAAAAGAATGCGCGCTGGGTGGAAGACGGCAAATATTTCACTTCTTCTGGTGTTTCAGCCGGCACTGATATGTCGCTGGCTGTCATTGCGAAACACTATGGTGCCGAGCGTGCGCAACAAGTTGCGGTGATGACGGAGTACGAATGGCAATCAGATCCTGATACTGATGCTTTTACGGCGTATTTAGATCAAGGCGACCTGGGAAGCTATCTGGAGTTGCTTGGCAAAATCTAGCTTGTTTGCGCTGGATTCTCGTCTCAACTGACCTTTTCTTTATTGACGCATCAGGATTTCGCAAGATGCTGTCGTCATCGACGGCACGCAGTCTCTTACCGGTAAATTCACTAAGTCCTTGAGCGCGCCATTCGCCTGTAAGCATAGTGAGGTACGGCGTGCACAACTATCAATATCGTTTGTAAATGAGAATGATTATCGTTATTATACTTACTCATTATTTAATAAATTACTTGGATTTGAAGGGGTAGTAAGGATGAAGAAACTACAAAGTTTTTATATCAATGCCTTGCTGAGTCTGCTGTTGCTCGGCGGCTCAGTAGCGGAGTTAGCGGCTGTAGAACTCGTGATAGGGGAAGAAACAATCAAGCCCGGGATTGTTTTGATTTTTGAAGGCGCGGTACGGGACAAAATTCGACCAATTCCGCATCACCTGGCTGAGCGCAAGACTGATGTTCATATCGAAGCGCGCGCGAACTGGGATACCGACAATATTCCCGAAGGCACCCCACCCGAAGGTTTCGTCGCGTACATGAACGTAAGCGCCAAGATCACCAACGAAAATACGGGCAAAGTGACGTTCGTTACGCTATTGCCACACGTGAACTTGATCGACAATTTGCACTACGCTCGAAATATCGCGCTGCCGGGTGACAGATACGAGACATACACCGTGGAATTTTTCGTTAATCCACCGGACAAATTTGCTCTCGCCACCCACGCTGATTGGCGGGATGAATATGGCAACCGCTTGTTCATACCCAAAAGGTTCAAATACCAACAGGTCGACTTTTCCGCGATCGTCGACGCTCCACCGCGTTAATTTCGGCTAAAGTGGGCTGGCGTTTTATCGAAACGCCAGCCTCGGCTCAAATTGCAGAATCCGAAGCCCCGACTAGTCGGGGCTTTTTTTAATAGCAGGGAGTCGATTCGATTATCGGCCTAGTAAGACCGGAGTGTTTGTTACGCAGTGGCTCAAACCTGGACCGCGCCGAAGCTCAAAATCAAGCTTCGATATAGATTATTCAGTCGGGATACGGTTTTTGGTTAGGGGTTTGAGCTTAGTGCTCAACAAAACTTCGTTCAATTGCGTATTCGCCCAGTGTGCTGCTGCGGGTAACGCTAAACCCTAGTTCATCCAAAGCGCTGCCGATGTCTTTTAGCACGTCGGGGCTACCACAAATCATAAATCTGTCGTCTTCAACAGATAGCGGCGGCAATTGTGCGGCTTCGGCCAACCGACCAGATTCAAGTGCTGTGGTAATTCTGCCTCGATTAACAAAATCTTCGCGCGTAACGGTTGGGTAGTAAACGAGTTGTTTCCGCACCATTTCACCGAAAAACTCATTGTTCGGTAATTCCTGGCTAATAAATTCGCGATACGCCAAATCCTTGACGTGTCTGACGCCATGCACGAGCACGATTTTCTCGAACCGTTCGTAGATCTCCGGATCTTGAATCAGCGACAAATACGGGGCTAAACCGGTGCCAGTGCCCAACAAATATAAATTCCGTCCCGGTAACACTTGGTCCAGCGTTAATGTGCCCGTTGGTTTACGGCTAACGAGCACTTCGTCGCCAACTTGCACATCTTTAAGACGCGAAGTAAGTGGACCATCGGGTACCTTGATGCTAAAAAATTCTAAAGTCTCTTCATAGTTCGCGCTGGCGAGCGAATACGCTCGCGTTAGTGGCCGACCTTCGATTTCCAAACCAACCATCGTGAAATGTCCGCTTTCAAATCTAAACGCCGGATCGCGCGTGGTCTTGAAACTAAACAAGCGGTCGGTCCAATGATGGACATCGATAACAGTTTCCTTGTTGAAATTTGCTGGCATAACGGTTTTTTCAAATGAGTCCTAAATTGAAGCTAACAGTCGAAGTGCAAACCTTAGCGGGCGATACGCTCAAGGTGAACGAATCAATTGGCATATGCTTATGTTAGGACCCCTCAAGCGCGCTTGGTTCAACGCTTGCTTGTGGTCCGTTTCGCGTCGCCCAGCGGTTACTACTGGCGTTCCAAAAGGCGGCCGTTGGCTGGCCAAATTGGCAGACATCGATCCAAAGGCGTAATTGCGCTAACTCGCGCTTTAATCGCTGATTTTCAGCCATTACATCAGTTATTTTGGGCGTTTGAGGCATAGTTTCTGTCCAACAAGAATGCGCGTGCTAGGCACCTATTGGCTTCTATTATAAATAAGAATGATTATTATTTGCAATTAAAATCGTCGTTATTCGTCGCAATTAGAGATGGTCACGGTCGAAGTCGCGGCTAAACTCTCAGTGCGGATCGAGTTTCCGAAAAGGCCTCACTCGTGAAAGCCCATTTGCTACTTGCAAGTTGACAACCATGAATGCATTGGAATAGACGTAGTTTTCGTTGAGAACGAATTGAGACACCGGGCCCTGGAAGATGTTCCTGTGCGCGGATCGCAATCTGTATTTTCCAG
>JBCCFA010000334.1:0-5186 GCA_039029975.1 Pseudomonadota bacterium | reverse complement strand
TGTGCTTGTATTATAGCCGTCCCAGGGCCTAATAATCTATTCTGCACTGAATAATAAGCACGTGCGCAGCCGAGCGCGCGTGAGTCGTTGATCAAGCATTTCAGGGCCGAGGCGGGAAATTACATCCTTTCATTACCAAGCTAGCTATCGAGCTGAGTCGACTCGAGTTATCCGAAGCGCTTGGCAGGCAAATGCTTGGGCCGCGTAGCCCCTGGCCGTGCCGTAACCGATGAGGCTGGCGTTGTGGTCGAAGTACTCAATCAACGGTGATGGCGATAGCGGCCCAAGAATAATATCTATCTGGCGCGATAGTCGGCGCTTTTTTAGGTATATGCCGTTCGGCTACCGCATCCAAATGCAGGGCGTTTTTGATTGCTGCGCATCATGGGTTCGTGTCCCAAAAGGTCGCGCGTAATACAAGCTGAGGCAATGCGACCGCGTTAGGATTCGGTTCCGCCGACGGTCAAACCGTCAATTCGTAAAGACGGCTGTCCTACCCCAACGGGCACCGATTGGCCTTGTTTGCCGCAGGTACCAACGCCGTTATCCAATGCCAAATTATTGCCGACCATTGAAACGCGTGTAAGCACGTCTGGACCGTTGCCAATCAGCGTAGCGCCTTTCACTGGGCGGGTAATTTTTCCATTTTCAACTTTGTAGGCTTCGCTTGCGCTAAACACGAACTTGCCGTTTGTAATGTCGACCTGCCCACCACCAAAACTCACGGCATATAGGCCATTTTTTACGCTGGCGATTATCTCATCATGCTCATACTCGCCGTTCAGCATGTACGTGTTAGTCATGCGTGGCATTGGGCGATGCGCATAAGATTCTCGGCGCCCGTTGCCGGTCGGCGCAACGCCCATGAGTTTCGCGTTTTGTTTGTCTTGCAAATAGCCCTTCAAGATGCCTTTCTCAATCAACATCGTGTTTTGCCCTGTGATCCCTTCATCATCGATCGCAAGCGAGCCGCGCCGGTCGGGCAGGGTAGCATCGTCAACAACCGTGCATTGGTCGCTTGCGACACGATCCCCCACGCGCCCTGCGAACGCAGAGGTTCCCTTGCGATTAAAATCGCCTTCAAGGCCATGACCAATCGCTTCGTGAAGCAATATGCCTGGCCACCCTGGACCCAGTACAACGTCGAGTTCGCCCGCCGGGGCAGGTTCTGCGTTTAGATTAATCAAGGCTTGGCGTAAAGCTTCGTCGGCGATCTCCTCGCCGCGACCGGTCAGTAGCTCTTCGTAACTGTAACGGCCGCCGCCACCATAACTTGCCGATTCGCGTTTTCCATCGGCGGCAACAATCACCGACACATTCAAACGAACTAGGGGACGAACGTCTGCACTTAAAGTCCCATCGGTGCCTAAAATCATAATGTTCGAATGCTTGGCGCTGATATTGACGGATACTTCTTCCACCCGCGAATCCGCATCCCGAACGCGCTGGTCGAGCGACTTGAGCAGCGCTAGCTTTCGGTCGGCGCTAACCATCGGTATCGGATCGGTGTGCATATAGCGCCGGGTAGCATTATTGGGCGCCAGCACGGCCGTGCTGGTTGATTGGCCTTGGCGCGTAATCGCACGTGCCGCCGAAATTGCATCTTCCAAGGAAGCCACAGCAATCTCGTCGGAATAAGCGAAGCCAGTTTTTTCGCCGCTCACCGCTCGCACACCCACGCCTTGATCAATGCTGTGAGAGCCCTCGCGCACAATCCCGTCTTCCAGTGACCAAGACTCCGCATGCGATGACTCAAAATATAGATCTGCCATATCGACACCCGTAACACTAAGTCCGCCAAGCACGCTTTCGACTTTAGCGAGTTCCAGACCATTGGGAACGAGGAGTTGGTTTTGAACGAGTTCTAGTGCCGATGCCATGTTTGTTTCCTAGTTCAGTTTCGAGCGATATTAGTGAAAATTCTCGGAGAAGTCCTCAGTATCGCCTAACGCTTTGCGGTACACTAGCCGTTTTGCGAATAGTGTAACCATTTTGGCCAAAGAGTTTCCCCGTATCGAACGGTTGCCGCCGTACGTATTTAATCAAGTTAACGAACTAAAACTCGACGCTCGCCGGCGCGGCGAAGACATAATCGATTTTGGCATGGGAAATCCCGACCAGCCTACGCCACAACATATCGTCGATAAGATGGTTGAGGTCACTCAACGTGGTGATACCCATCGATACTCGGTATCGCGCGGTATTCCGCGATTACGCCGTGCAATATGTCGCTGGTACGAGCAGCGTTTTGGTGTAGATCTCGATATGGATCACGAGGCGATTGTCACTATTGGATCCAAGGAAGGTCTGGCGCATTTGGCTTTAGCCACGGTTGAAAAAGGTGACGGGGTATTGGTGCCTAATCCAGCTTATCCCATTCATCCCTACGGTTTTGTCATAGCCGGCGCCGATATTCGCCATGTGCCGATTGGCCCGGACGTCGATTTTTTTGCTGAACTCGAATCCGCAATTAAAAATTCGTGGCCCAAACCGAAAATGCTGTTGCTGAATTTTCCCGCAAACCCAACTACACATTGCGTTGAGTTGGAATTTTTCGAACGTATTGTCGAGGTGGCCCGTGAGCATGACATTTATGTGGTCCACGATTTGGCATACGCGGACATCGTGTTCGATGATTACGTCGCGCCGTCTATCATGCAGGTGCCTGGCGCAAAAGATATCGCTGTCGAGTTTTTCTCGTTATCGAAAAGTTACAACATGCCCGGATGGCGCGTTGGGTTTATGGTCGGCAACCGAGATTTAGTGAATGCCCTGGCTAGAATCAAATCTTACTTGGATTACGGCACGTTCACGCCCATCCAAGTCGCCGCGATAGCTGCGCTAGAGGGTCCTCAAGAGTGCGTGCGCGAAATCTGCGCCATGTACCAAGACCGAAGAGACGTCCTGTGCGATGGCTTAAACGCCGCGGGTTGGGAAGTTGAAAAACCGCAGGCCACGATGTTTGTGTGGGCTAAACTTCCTGAAGCTTACCGTCATCTTGGTTCGTTGGAATTCGCGAAAGTGTTACTTAGGGAAGCGAAAGTTGCCGTCTCTCCGGGAATCGGGTTTGGTGAGTACGGTGACGACTCGGTCAGGTTTTCGTTAATAGAAAATGCCCACCGAACGCGTCAAGCAGTACGCGGCATACGCGATATGTTGCGCACCAACGCGGGTTTGAATTAGCACTGATATTTCGAAGGACAAAGCAGGTGACAACCGATTTAAAGCCAATCAAGATTGGCCTTCTGGGTTTAGGTACCGTTGGTGGCGGTACGATAGCGGTTTTAACACGCAACGCAGACATCATTGCACGCCGCGCCGGTCGACGGATTGAAATTGCCGCCGCGACAGCCCGCGACGTGACTAAGCCGCGTCCGTTCCCGACCGATCAACTAGATCTAATGACCGATGGCGGCGAACTGGTCCAGCGCGATGACATTAATATCGTGGTTGAACTTATTGGTGGTGTTGACGAGGCGTATCACCTGGTTCGAAGCGCGCTCGAGAACGGGAAGCATGTCGTTACCGCCAACAAAGCCTTGATTGCGTTGAAGGGCAATGAGTTGTTTGAGCTTGCTCAACGTCATGGACTGATCGTTGCGTTTGAATCAGCTGTCGCAGGCGGCATTCCTGTGATTAAGACCACGCGCGAAGCGCTAGCCGGTAACCAGGTGCAATGGTTGGCCGGCATCATCAACGGCACGTGTAATTTCATCCTGTCGGCAATGTATCAACGTGGCGCTGATTTTGCCGACGTGTTGAAGGAGGCACAGGCGCTAGGCTACGCGGAAGCGGATCCCAGTTTTGATGTGGACGGCGTAGACGCAGCGCATAAACTGACGATTCTTGCCTCAATTGCCTTTGGTATCCCGCTGCAATTTGAAAAAACTTTTATCGAAGGGATTCGCGACGTCAGTGCGATAGATATTGATTACGCTTCACGACTTGGATATCGGGTTAAGCATTTGGGTATTGCCCGCCAGCGAGATGCGGGTATTGAGCTGCGCGTTCACCCAACCTTAGTGCCCGATAATCAATTACTCGCGAACGTTGAAGAAGCAATGAACGCAGTCATGATCCAAGGCGACGCTGTCGGTCAAACCTTATACTACGGTGCGGGCGCGGGCGCCGAACCAACGGCTTCCGCGGTCGTCGCCGATATTGTTGACGTGACCCGGGCGTTGACGGTGGATCCTGAAAGTCATGTACCGCATCTAGCGTTCCAACCAGGTAAGCTCGCGAACTTGCCAATCTTGGAAATGAGTGAAGTAGAGACCGCTTACTACCTCCGTCTCAGCGCGCGCGACAAGCCCGGGGTGCTGGCTGACGTTACGCAAATTTTGGGTGCTAACGAAATTAGTATCGAAGCCATCAATCAACAGGAACCTGCCGCACAGGAGAATTGGGTATCCGTGGTCATTCTCACGCACCGCGTCAATGAGCGAGCGATGAACGAGGCCATTTCGCACATTGAAGGTTTGGAGGACATTCGTGAACCGGTTGTTAGAATCAGAATGGAGTCCTTGTCGTGAGCAATCTCTACACCGGCCTTATCGAAAAATATCGAAATTACTTACCGATTCCCAACGACGCGAAAGTTGTTTCCTTGTGCGAAGGAAACACGCCGTTAATTCGCTTGCATAATATTGAAAAGCACGTCGATCGCCCGATTGAGATATATGCCAAATTCGAAGGCCTAAACCCAACCGGATCTTTTAAAGATCGCGGTATGACAACTGCTGTGACGCAAGCAGTGGGCGAGGGCGCAGAAGCAATTATTTGCGCATCAACAGGTAATACCTCAGCCTCTGCCGCGGCTTATGCGGCGCGCGCGTCGATCAAATCTTTCGTTCTGATTCCTGAAGGGAAAATCGCTCTTGGTAAGCTTGCGCAGGCGATGATCGAAGGCGCCTGCGTATTGCAGATTAAAGGGAATTTCGACGACGGTATGCGCATTGTGAAAGATATTGCTGAACATGCGCCTGTTGCTATCGTCAATTCAATCAATCCCTATCGTTTGCAAGGGCAAAAGACGGCTGCCTTCGAAATTGTAGAAGCCTTGGGCAAAGCACCAGACTATCACGCCATTCCGGTGGGCAGACGAAATGAACTACACCAAGCAAATGAACGGCACCTGGCATGCCGCATGTACATTAATACAATTCAACTACACCAGCGTAATTCCT
>JBCCFA010000333.1:0-5218 GCA_039029975.1 Pseudomonadota bacterium | reverse complement strand
GACGCCGCATACGCACTTTGAAGCAGAAGTGTATGTGTTATCGAAAGATGAGGGTGGCCGTCACACGCCATTTTTCAACAACTATCGTCCGCAGTTTTACTTCCGTACGACGGATGTGACGGGCGCGGTTGAGTTACCGGATGGTGTAGAGATGGTGATGCCTGGTGACAACGTGAAGATAGAAGTGAAGTTGATTAACCCGATTGCGATGGAAGACGGTTTACGATTTGCGATTCGAGAAGGTGGCCGAACGGTAGGTGCCGGGGTCGTCTCTAAGATTATCGAGTAAACCGAGCGTTACAAGAACAAGCGGCGTAGTAAGACTTTTAAATCATTATTAATTGGCAGCTAAGCAAATGAGTGAGCAGGTAATTCGAATTCGTCTCAAGGCTTTCGATCACAGATTGATTGACCAGTCGACGAAAGAAATTGTCGAAACAGCGAAACGTACCGGTGCGCAAGTAAAGGGACCGATTCCGCTGCCAACGAAAAAAGAGCGCTTCACGGTGCTGATCTCCCCACACGTCAATAAGGACGCACGGGATCAATATGAGATTCGTACGCACAAGCGACTCATGGATATCGTTAATCCCACCGACAAAACGGTGGATGCATTAATGAAACTCGACCTTGCTGCCGGCGTCGATGTCCAAATTAAGTTGAACTAAGCAACCACGAAACTGCAGATTTAGGAACGTAACAAATGGCCCTTGGATTAATTGGACGGAAATGTGGCATGACGCGCGTTTTTCAAGACGACGGTCAGTCTGTCCCAGTTACCGTGGTTGAAGTGCTGCCCAACCGAGTGACGTGTGTGAAAACGCTGGACTCTGATGGCTACCAAGCAGTGCAGGTCACCACTGGCGAACGTCACCGCAATCGTATCGGTAAAGCGGAAGCCGGCACCTATAGCAATGCCGGTGTGGACGCAGGCCGAGGCTTATGGGAATTTCGACTGGACGGTGAGGCCGAAGTCGGCGAACTTGCTACCGGTAGCGAACTAAAGGCCGATCATTTCAGCGCCGGTCAACAGGTTGATGTGTCCGGTACGTCCATCGGTAAAGGCTACGCCGGTGTAATTAAACGCCACAACTTCAGTATGGGTGATGCGACCCACGGTAATTCACTTTCGCATCGAGTCCCAGGATCAATCGGCCAATGCCAAACGCCAGGTCGAGTCTTCAAAGGCAAGCGGATGTCCGGCCACATGGGCAACAAAAAACGCACGGTTCAAGGTTTAGAAATTGTGCGCGTTGATGCCGAGCGGAACTTGCTTTTGATCAAAGGCGCTGTACCCGGTGCCAAAGGGGGCGATTTAGTGATTAAGCCTTCTGTAAAAAGCAATGGTGTTGTGGCTGACGGATCGGAATAGCGGTTTGTTCAGCGAGATATATTAGTTACGACGATAAAGACTTATGGAACTACAAATTCAATCTTTCGAGAGCGGCAGTAGCGCCGGCAACATGACATTGTCTGATGCTGTCTTTGCGTGTGACTACAACGAACCGCTAATTCATCAGGTGGTAACGGCTCATCTCGCTGGCGCGCGCAGTGGCACCAAGAAGCAAAAATCGAGATCAGATGTACGCGGCGGCGGCGAAAAGCCGTGGCGTCAAAAAGGTCTCGGTCGGGCTCGTTCAGGTACCAACTCAAGTCCAATTTGGCGGTCCGGTGGCGCTACCTTCGCGGCCCGACCTCGTGATTATTCACAAAAAGTAAACCGCAAGATGTATCGCGCCGCAATAACGTCGATCTTGTCTGAGTTAGTTCGTCAAGAACGTTTGCTTATCGTTGACGATGTTGCCCTGAATGAGGCGAAAACGAAGCAGCTTGTGACTAACTTGAAGAATCTGAACGTTGAGAATGTGTTGTTAGTTACTGAAGAAATAAACGAAAACGTATTTCTTGCCTCTCGTAACTTGCACAAAGTTGGTGTGGTTGATGTTGAAACTATCGACCCCACTTTGCTTATCGGTTTTGACCACATAGTGATCAGCAAAGAGGCGATGACGCGCCTCGAGGAACGACTAAAGTGAATCGCGAACGTTTGATGCAGGTTTTGGTTTCACCAAAAATTTCCGAGAAAGCGGCGCGTGTTGCCGATCGCAACCGCCAGTACGTATTCCGGGTGTTAAACAACGCGACAAAACCCGAAATAAAAGCGGCGGTGGAAGAGTTGTTTCAGGTAAAGGTTGCTGGCGTAACAACCTCGAATGTACCCGCGCGGACGCGTAGTTTCCGTGGTCAGATAGGCGTGAAGCAAGCTTGGAAAAAAGCTTACGTCAAGCTTGAAGAAGGCCACGATATCGATTTCATGGTTGGCGATTAAGCTCGCTAGTTAACCACCAGGATTAAACAGATGGCATTAGTAAAGGCAAAACCAACTTCCCCAGGTCGTCGCGGCGTAGTACGTGTCGTGTCGCCGGAGTTACATAAGGGTGAGCCGTATGGACCGCTGCTAGCACCTCAGGCGAAAAACGCCGGCCGCAACAACGCGGGAAGGATTACTGTCCGTCACCGTGGCGGCGGCCATAAACAACGTTACCGAATCATTGATTTCAAACGACGTAAAGACGGTATCCCAGCGAAAGTTGAACGAATCGAGTACGACCCAAATCGCACCGCGCACATCGCGTTGTTGTTGTTTGCCGATGGTGAGAGACGCTACATCATCGCACCCAAAGGTTTGTCGCAAGGTGATGAAATTCGTTCCGGTGTTGATGCGCCCATCAAGTCAGGCAACTGCATGCCACTAAGAAACATTCCGGTGGGTACTGTGGTGCATTGTGTTGAATTGCAACCCGAAAAAGGCGCGCAGCTCGGTCGTAGCGCTGGCGCGGCTATCCAATACGTTGCTCGTGAAGGTGCTTATGCAACTTTAAGACTTCGTTCGGGTGAAATGCGCAAAGTGCCAATCGAATGTCGTGCCACCATTGGTGAAGTGGGTAATTCCGAGCATTCATTGCGTTCGCTTGGCAAGGCTGGCGCCACCCGCTGGCGCGGAATTCGGCCGACAGTTCGCGGTGTTGTGATGAACCCAGTGGACCACCCACACGGCGGTGGCGAAGGCCGAACTTCCGGCGGTCGACATCCGGTTAGTCCGTGGGGTCAACCGACCAAAGGCTTTAAAACCCGAACCAATAAGCGAACCGACGGCTTTATCGTGCGCCGACGGAACAAGCGATAGGTCTGACTGATCTATCCAACGTGACCCAGGAGTAGAAAATGCCACGATCAATTAAAAAAGGCCCGTTTATCGACCATCACCTTCTGAAAAAGGTTGACCAAGCGCGCGAGAGTAACGATAAGCGACCCATTAAAACCTGGTCACGACGCTCACTGGTGTTACCGGATATGGTGGGTCTAACCATAGCGGTTCACAACGGCCGTCAGCACATGCCAATTTTCATTAGTGAAAATATGGTGGGCCATAAGCTCGGTGAATTTGCGCCGACGAGAACATTTCGCGGCCACATCGCGGACAAAAAAACTAAATAGCGTGACGAAAACATGGCTTCCGTAGCAAAACTGAAATACGCAAGAATTTCGCCGCAAAAAGCACGTTTAGTGGCGGATCAAATTCGCGGTTTACCGGTTGATAATGCAATTAACATTTTGACCTATAGCAACAAGAAAGCGGCCAGCATCATTAAGAAAGTACTTGATTCTGCTATTGCCAACGCCGAGCACAACGATGCCGCAGATGTAGACGAGTTGATCGTGCAGCAAGTCATGATAGATGAAGGTCCGATCATGAAACGATTTCGTCCGCGTGCACGGGGACGCGCGAATCGCATTTTAAAACGAATGAGTCACGTCACCGTGGCCGTAGAAGAAGTGGAGTAACGGTAATGGGTCAAAAAGTACATCCCTATGGCATTCGCTTAGGTATCGTAAAAGACTGGACTTCCACTTGGTACGCGGATTCGGAGAACTATGCGGATTATTTGTTCACTGATTTAGAAATTCGAAAGTTCTTACTGAAGAAGCTGGCTCATGCTTCAGTAAGCCGCATTCAGATTGAGCGTCCGGCGCACAATGCCCGCATTGTTATTCACACAGCACGTCCGGGCATTGTGATTGGTAAAAAGGGTGAAGACATTGATTCTTTGCGCAAGCAAGTCTCCGCCTTAATGGGTATTCCGGCGCACATTAGCGTTGAGGAAATTCGCAAACCCGAATTGGATGCTTACTTGGTCGCTGAATCTGTCGCCCAGCAATTAGAGCGCCGCATTATGTTCCGTCGCGCCATGAAGCGGGCCGTATCAAACGCAATGCGTCTGGGTGCGCAAGGTATAAAAATTAACGTTGCGGGTCGATTGAACGGTGCCGAAATTGCTCGTTCCGAGTGGTATCGCGAAGGTCGCGTGCCATTGCACACACTGAGAGCAGATATCGACTACGGCATTGCTCGCGCAAACACAACTTACGGCGTGATCGGCGTCAAAGTCTGGATTTTCAAGGGCGAAATCGTTGATCTAACCCCTGAAGCGACTGAAGAATCGGCAGAGGCCGCGGCAGCAGGTAACTAATCGTGCTTCAACCTAAAAATACAAAATTCAGGAAACAGCAAAAAGGTCGTAATCGCGGCATGGCTTCGCGTGGTAACAAAGTCAGTTTCGGTGAGTTCGGATTGCAATCGACTGATCGGGGTCGCGTCACGGCACGCCAAATCGAAGCGGGTCGTCGAGCACTAACGAGACACGTAAAACGTGGCGCCAAAATTTGGATCCGAGTCTTTCCGGATAAGCCAATTACGAAAAAACCATTAGAAGTTCGCCAAGGTAAGGGTAAGGGTAACGTCGAATACTGGGTAGCCGAAGTGAAGCCCGGCACGGTGTTGTACGAAATGGAAGGCGTTAGCGAAGAACTGGCGCGTGAAGCGTTTCGTCTGGCGGCCGCGAAACTGCCGGTAAAAACCATTTTTCAGACACGGAAATTGATGTAATGAAAGCACAAGAACTCCGCGAAAAAACGCCGCAAGAGCTTGCCGAACTATTAATCGAGAAGCGCAAAGAGCAATTTAACATGCGGATGCAAAGCGGATCGGGACAGCCACCACGACCAAGTCAGATCAAGGCTGCGCGAAAAGACATCGCCCGCATTAAAACCATCATGGGCGAAAAAAAGTAGGTAGATATGATGACTGAGAAACTAACTCGTACGGTTGTAGGTGAAGTCGTTAGTAACAAGATGGAAAAAACGATTGCTGTCATGG
>JBCCFA010000332.1:0-5224 GCA_039029975.1 Pseudomonadota bacterium | reverse complement strand
GAATAGGCGAGGCAGAAACGATTGGCCAATTGCCGACGTCTAATGGCAAGTCCATACCGTCCCAGGCAAGCTTCGTTGAACCCTTACGGCCCGCGTGACCCAGTTGCATGCACATTTTTGCGGGCCCGTTAGCATGAACGAAATCTACGATGCGTGCCCAAGCGTTCGTTTGCTCGTCATTCCATATCCCTGTGCATCCGGGGCTAATTCGCGCGTCCGCCGAGGGGCAGGTCATTTCGGTATAGATTAAACCTGTACCTCCAATCCCATGCGATCCGTAGTGCACAAGATGCCAGTCGTCTGGCAGACCATCGGTCGCCGCGTATTGCGCCATAGGCGACATAACGACTCGGTTTGGCACCTCCATACCGCGCAATTTAAAAGGCGCAAACATTGGAGGTGTATCGTCCCCTACCTGGTAGCCCGCTTTACGTTGTGCCTTAATAAACGCTGACACCACGTCGTCAACGAATTTTGCATCGCGTAACCGTAAGTTCTCGTAGGTGATCTGTTTAGAGCGCGACATCACCTGAAAGGCAAATTTCTCGGCTTCCACGTCCCAATGCTCGTCCATGGACTCAAACCAGGCGAGTGAGACGTCGCCAGCATGCTGGGTAATTTCTACCTCAGTGCGGCGCTCTTGATCAAAATTCGCCAGTGCTGCGTCAACGTCGTCAATTTTCTTTAGTGATTCATAAAGCGCTATTGCGCTTTCCATCGCGAGCTTGGTGCCAGAGCCGATTGAGAAATGTGCCGTGTGCTGTGCATCGCCAACGAGTACTTGCCGATTCTTAATCCATGTTTTATTTCTTACAATTGGAAACTGTCGCCATAAAGAGCGATTGGTTATCAGGCCATGCCCATCTAAATCTTCGGCAAAGATTGCTTGCATCGCGTGCGCAGACTCTTCTTCGCCTGATTGGTCAAACCCATGAGCGCGCCAAGTTTCAGGTTGCATTTCGCAGATCCAGGTACTCATGCCCTCTTCGTACTGATAGGCGTGCATGACCATGATGCCGTGCTCAGTCTGGCGAAAGAAATATTTAAAAGCCTCTAAAGGCTTGGTGGAGCCTAGCCAACAAAAATAGTTGCTCCGCATTTCTATCTCAGTACCGAAATGTGCGGCATGCTGTTCACGAAATGCGCTGTTCACGCCATCGGCGATGATGACCAGATCGCTGTCTGAAAATTCGTTAGTTGGATCGGCTTCGTGTTCAAAATGTAATCTTAAGCCCAGTTCTTCACCGCGATCATAAAGTAGCTGTAGTAGGGTTAAGCGTGAACATCCGCAGAAACCATTTCCCGCTGCGCGTAGGCGCTTGCCCTGATAATGGACATCAACGTCATCCCAGTAAGCAAAGCTTCGGCGAATCGATTCATACGACGGGTTATCGTAGGTATTCAGAAAACCAAGTGTTTGATCCGAAAACACCACGCCGAAACCAAAGGTATCGTCGCGTCGATTTCTCTCATACACGTCGATTTCTAAATCGGGCCATTGTTTTTTCGCCAAAATGCCGAAGTACAAACCACCCGGGCCGCCGCCGATAATTGAAATTTTTTTCATCGTGTCTCTGACCAGAAATAGGGGGGCATCGGCTAAATGCCTGCCGATTCATTGCCCTGATATTATCCCTCAAATCCGCTGACGAGCAGGGGAAAGCGCGCGAAAACTGCTATTTCGGCACAAGATATTTTAAGTATAAAATAAATTGATAAATGGGGGTAGCCTAACCGCTAGGCGGTTATCATAGGCCGTCTCTCGGTACCCAGCTCGTTTAACTTTAGGAGTCATCATGAACGACAAGAAATTGTTTCCAATCGACTTATCGAGTGTTGATCACGTATTAAATACTACGCGTAGCGTTCGACTAAGGATCGATCTAGAAACCGAAATATCAAGAAAAGAAATTGAAGACTGCATCGAGATCGCCATGCAGGCTCCGACCGGCGCGAACACGCAGACTTGGCGTTTTATCGTTGTTACCGATCCGGCGAAGAAGGCGGGTATTGCAGATTGCTACCGTAAAGGCGCGGCAGTTTATTTGGAAAACAAAACGGCGATGGCTAGGACCGGTGTTAGCGCAACGCGGGAATACGATGTTAGCGATATGCGTCACGGACAAAAAGACGCGGTCATCAAATCTTCAGTGCATTTAATGGAAAATCTACATGCGGTGCCGGCAATGATCATCCCTTGTATAGAGAGCCGTTTTGAGAAAGAAGATGTGTTTACCCAGGCATCTATGTATGGCTCGATACTACCGGCCACCTGGTCTTTAATGCTGGCTTTACGCGCGCGTCGAATCGCATCGGCTTGGACAACGTTGCATCTGATCTACGAGCAAGAAGTCCGCGAGATTTTGGGCATTCCAGAAAATATTACACAAGCGGCCTTGCTGCCGATCGGATATTTAACCGGCGGCGACCTTCATAAAGCGAAACGTTTGCCCCTAAGCGAGGTAGCGTATTGGGACAAATGGGGCGAGTGGTAAGCCGGTAGCGACTGACGCGCGTCTACGAACAAACAACTTAGTTTTCAACTTCCGTGTCTAAGGGTTCGATCGCAGCTGCCAAATTTTCCTGATCTTCGTTCCGTCGACGGACAGGTGTGAATTTTCCTAACCCGCATACTGGACCCAATTGAAAAGCGCGTGACGACATATTGTCGAAAATCCTCACCGTATCTACGCTGCACAGACGCATAGCGACGGGCGAGTAAATGAGACCTGCGCCGCGTCGCAATCCCCAGCAGGTACGAGGTAATTTGTTGACCACATAATCGCGGCTAGATAAGCGAAATAATATGTGTTGCTTATCAATAATTTGAATATTGCGAATGCGTCGGGGATTGATGCAGTTCTCGGCATCGCCCACTTCCGTGAACTCATTGTTGAACGCTTCGAGCCGAGCTTCAGCCGCCGACTGTTTGGCTTGTAGGTTCATCGACGCAGTGGCGAAAAGCAAAAAGAAATAATAGGCAGGTAACTTTTGCATCGGCTCCATAAGCAATGCTCCGGTGGATTCTTGACTGGCCGTTCAGTATGTTGGTTAGTCCTTATTTTGCGCGAAAAAGTTCGCTTGACCGTTAAGCCGGCTTGAGCTCTAATCTAAGGGGTTATTTTAACGTTAAAATATTATGTGGAAACCCGCCGAGCGTATTAAGTTTGAGGCCCGTACCGGCAAGTGGCCAAATGCTCAAGAAGCACGGCATTCTAAACTATTCAGCCCTATTAAGATTCGCACCCGCGAACTAAGCTCGCGTACTTGGGTTCCGGCGATGGTACCGTGGCGAGCTACCGAAGACGGTTTTGTCACGTCAGACGTTATCGATTGGTATGAGCGCTTCGCGATGGGGCGACCTGGTGCCATTGTGGTTGAGGCGACTGGCGTGAGGGACGTACCGTCTGGCCCTTTATTGCGCGCCGGCCACGAACGCTTCATCGATGGCCTGAAAAAATTAGTCGATGCTGTTAAGACAGCCAGCGCAGGTGAAACTGCGCTTTATATTCAGCTGATTGATTTTTTGGCGATCAAACGGCGTCCTCAGCGGGAAAAATTTTTACAGCGGTTTTTAGCTATCACAGACAGCCATCGTAAATCTTTTGAAACAGACTTAAACGATCAGCAAATCCGTGATCATTTTGTTGCCATGGATGATGAGCAGCTGCGCGTTATTTTGTCGCCGCGAGAGTTTGACGACCTAACGGTGGGTTTTCGTGAACGCGTAACCGATACTGGCCAAGCGCATATCCGGGATTTACCGGCCGCGTTGCCGGAAATATTTTTGGCCGCAGCAAACCGCGCAGAGCAAGCCGGGTTTGACGGTGTTGAATTACACTACGCCCATGCTTACACCATGGCGAGTTTTCTATCTGCCAGAAATACGCGTGATGACGGATATGGTGGAAGCAAAGAGAATCGGGTCAAACTACCGCTAGAAGTGTTTAATGCCGTCCGTGCTGGTGTTTCAAACGACTTCGCGGTCGGGTGTCGTTTCTTATCTCAAGACTGCATCCAAGATGGTACAGAGATTCAAGATAGCTGTTATTTTGGCGAGAAATTTGCCGAAGCGGGCATGGATTTTTTGTCGCTGTCGCGCGGTGGTAAATTCGAA
Organism: Pseudomonadota bacterium; assembly: GCA_039029975.1. Classification (GTDB taxonomy): domain Bacteria; phylum Pseudomonadota; class Gammaproteobacteria; genus JBCCFA01. Next base: position 1,107 of record JBCCFA010000332.1, on the reverse strand, counting down.
GACGCAAAACAGCCAAAAGTTGGATGGGCGGCTTATCCTTACACAGGCCCCAGCGGATACGAATGCATGCCGCAATACATATCAGACGAGCAAGGGCCGTTCGGTCGCAACGTTGAACCGGTGAGTCAAATTCGCGCACGAGTGCGGGCCGCGGGATGTGACACGCCAGTGGTTGTTGCTGGCGGTATCCATAACTTCGAGCAAGCGGAAGAGATTTTGGCTAAAGATCAAGCAGATATTGTTGGCCTTGCCAGACAGGCGATGGCGGATCCGGATTGGTTTAAAAAAGTGCGCGAGGGTTTTGGCAGCCAGGTTCGTTTGTGTGAGTACACCAACTACTGTGAGGGGCTTGATCAAAAACACAAGCAGGTGACATGTCAGCTGTGGGATCGTCTTGAGCTGGATGGTACCAGCGTGACGTTGAGCGAAGATGGAAAACGACGCTTAGTTGCGCCGCTGTGGAAAACGCCGAACTAGATATTACGGTATCGAGTATCTGGAAATAATTTAGTCGCGTTCACGACGAATCCGGATACACCACAAGAACATCAGCGCGATAACTAACGCTGGTCCGGCAATTAACAAGAAGAATGCGCCGACGCTTAGCCCAAACATATTATTTCCCAAAAAAGCGTTGTAGCGTTGATCCGTTTACCGGGTTGGTAAAGTAAGACACGCCAACTATCAATAAAAATGACGTTATTAGACCTGGAAGACCCGGGTGAAATACTCTCGCCCACTGTGCATCGGCCAGTGTGCCAAAGATCCAAACCACAGTGACGGCCACGCCGCCAATCGACGAGCAAATGGCAGCGGCTGGCGTCACCCAGCGGCAATTTAAGCCAAAAATCAACGGAAAAAAGAAGCAGGCCCCGACGATGGCCACCGCGAAAGAAACGATTTTTAATAACAAGGCAATATTGGGAATCGCACCGAGGAATGCGATTAAACCAATGACGACAATCGACCATCGCGAAATCGTCAAATAATAGCGTTCGTCACGCTTTATACCGCGCGGCTCGTGTAATGTTCGTCGAACGAAATCATGGGCGATGGCGCTTCCAGACATGAGTAGTAATGAGTCCGTGGTGGACATCGAAGCGCTCG
>JBCCFA010000331.1:0-5229 GCA_039029975.1 Pseudomonadota bacterium | reverse complement strand
GCACTTTGCAAAGCGTCTGCCAAACCGAGACTCAACTCGACTGCTAGTGCTTCCGCCTCCGGACCTCGCGACATAATGAAAGCATCATATGCTTTCATCGTTCGCGGTAACTCAATGTCTTTTAGAACCGCGGCGTACGCCGCTTTACGACATTGTGCAAGATCGGTGGCGCTGATGCCCAGGACAGCACAAATGAGCAAAATGTCACGACCCTCAAAACCGGGCAGTGCGCGTTTTCGAGATTTAACGCCACGCTCTATGGCGGCAAGGCGTGCAACGCCGTGACGATGCGTAATCAGCGCTACTTGTTCAGATGGAAAACGTTGGATAACGACCCCATCGCCGCGGTCCGCAAAAGCCTGGTAATCTTTTAGCGCGTTTTCGCCAACTTGACGTTGTCTTATTAACGGAAGGTCTTCGAGCTGCCAGCGGGTTAAAACCGTTCCTTCCGCTTCGGCCGCAGTGCTTGTTACGCGTATATTTTCGGCTTTCTTTGCGGCAGCCAATTCCGAGTAAAATCGGCCAACAGATAATACTGGTCCAGTGCCATCACGGTTGTTAGTGAGTTCATTAACGTCAATAACACAAACATGCGCAATCAAATGGGTTGGGAGTTGTGCGTCGAAAACGAAGTCTGCTGGCAACGCTTCGCCCGCCTTGCGACGAAAACAGTTCGCCAGCGCTGCCTGGACACTCTCACCAACACTTTCACCGACAACTAAGGTGACAAATTCCGCTAGCGGCGCAATGAGTTTCCGCTGCGCTTTCGGCAGTGTCTTCACAATCGCGGTGAGTTTTTCTTCGAGGAGGCCCGGGCATAGTGATTCGAACGCGTGATCGGACAAACGTTCGAGCATTGGTCTCTCGACCGTTACCGTCATTCCATCTGCTTCGCTGGCTGGGTCAAAAAGATAGCTTACGGGGAAGCGATAGTCCTCAGCAGTAATCTTATCCGGATAGCGCGCCGCAGCTCGATCAAACAATGCTCTTTCTGACAGGTCGAATTGGTACCGCAGTCTCGAATCCAGGTCGGTCGCCGAATCCAGCGAATTTAGTAGGTCTTTGGTCGTGGCAATTCCGGTCGGGAGACGCCGCTCATAAAAATCATCGACTTCTTGCGCGCTTGGCGTGAGTTGCCGGCGCAGTTTGTTTTCTAAATCAACGAACAAGGCGAACTGCCGTCGGTTGTACTCCAAAAACCCAGGTACCTCGTCGATTTGACAACTTCGTAATGCTAGTTCGATGAACACACGGCGAGAACGCGCGCGATCAATATTTGTGTATGGTATCCACTTGTGGCACTTCAGCTCTATGCCAAATAAGCGATAGGTTCGATAAGCAAACACTTTGCCACGCTTTTGATCCCAAGACGGTTCAGCATCATGATGTTTGATTAAATGTGGCGCCGCTTTCAGCAACCACTTCGAATCGATTTTTGCAACGACATCGGCAAAGCGCGCAGATGTCTCGAACCGCTCCATGCACGCAATAAACAAAGGTTTGCGTCGAACCAATGAGGAACGCGGATGAACCTTAAACGTGACGCCATGCGCCCCGAGGTAATTCCCATCGGTTTTTCTAACGCCGACTAAGCTCGCGAACCCGACTAAAAATGCGGTGTGGAAAGCTTTATAGGCGAATTCTGCAGTGACTGTGTTGAGCTTCAGCGCCTTACTCTGCCGGATAAGCTGCTTACGTAAATCGAGCCACTGCATTACCCGCGTATAAGACAAGAAATTTTGCCGACAAAACTCTCTTTGCTTGCGCCGACTCAGCGAGTCGAATTTTCCATTCAAGCTCGATATCAAATTTGTATAGAACATTAAGTCCGAATCCGAATGCGAAAATTCGGCGTGTTTGGCGTCTGCGGTTTCGCGCTGGTCCGCCGGTCTAATTCGGCAGTCTCCAACGCTGATTGCGGCGACAACTGTTACAGCATGCTCAAATTGATTGACATCGCAGCTCGCCAGCAGAAAGCGTCCAAGACGTGGGTCAACGGGCAAGCGAGCCAATAACCTGCCAAGTGGTTTGACGCGTAAGTTTGCCTCGATTGCCGCTATTTCCTTGAGTAGATTGATGCCATCTTTGATTAATTTTTCCGACGGCCGATCAGGAAGTGGGAAATCGCGCAAATCACCGAGATTTAAACTCGCCGCTCGTAAAATAGCGCTGGCTAAACTAGTGCGCAATATTTCGGGTCGCGTATAAGGCTCGCGCGCCAAAAAGTTCTCTTCTGAATAAAGGCGAACGCAAATGCCAGGTGCCTCGCGCCCGCAACGTCCTGCGCGTTGCTGCGCCGCCGCTTGCGAAATCTCGGCGACAGGTAACTCGAGCAGTTTACTGCGCGGGTTGTAAACGGCGATTCGCGCTGTTCCGGTATCGATCACATGACGAACCCCAGGGATAGTAATTGATGTCTCGGCAACATTGGTCGCAAGAATCACCCGCCGTAACGGCGTACTGTCAAATACTTTCGCCTGTTCGTGCTTGGAAAGCCGCCCGTATAAAGGAATGAACGTGGTATTAGAAAATCCGCGACTTTGTAAATACCGGATTGAGTCGTTGATTTCGCGTTCACCCGGCAAAAAAACCAACACGTCATCCTTCGGCGCCAATTCTCGCAGAGCACCATCGATAGCTTCTACCACACTAAGCTCGTCGTCATCGAATGCTTGATGGCGTAGTTCCACGGGGAAACGTTTCCCCGGCACATCTATCACGTTGCCGTTCAAATGCGCAGCCAGTCGATCAGTATCTGCCGTGGCGGACATCAAAATTATTTTCAGTTCCGGCCGCGCGGGCAAAATTCGCATTAAATAACCGAGTAAAAAATCGATATTGCAACTCCGCTCATGAACCTCATCGATGATTAAAACATCGTATTGCAAAAGATTTTTATCGTGACGTATCTCTTCGAGCAATACTCCGTCTGTCATGACCTTCAAACGCGTGTCATCGTCAAATTTCTTATCGAACCTCACTTGGCTGCCAACCGCACTACCCACGGGCACGTTTAACTCGCTGGCAATTCGTGCGGCGACCGAACGCGCCGCGATGCGTCGCGGTTGCGTGTGACCAATTTGCCCGCGGATGCCGTAACCCATGTCGAGACAGCATTTGGGGATTTGTGTGGATTTGCCGGAGCCAGTGCCGCTGCAAACGATGGTGATTTGATGCGAATGGATACTAGCGCGAATATCATCTAGCGCCGCCGACACGGGCAGTGTCGATGGGTAGCTAATGTCCAAAACTTGTTGCTTACGTCGCCGTACGCACCGACGGGAGCGTTCCAGTGTCTTTCTGAGCGCCGCCTGTTGACTACCGGTAGATTCAACTTTAAACGCCTCCAACGTTGCGTGATCGCGCAACAGGATTTCCTCTGGCGCAAAGACTAAAGGCGCGAAATCGTTTGTTTTACTGGAATTGTTGGTCACAATACGACGAATTCAAAGCGGACAGTGGCCGAACCAAGGGCACTAAAATTTAACTAAAATGAGCGAAAATAAGGAAACAAACTATACATTGATAAGCTTATTAACAGCGTTGCGATGATGTTTAACAGAAAACCGCTCCGCGCCATCTGATCCGCGGGCAATTGACCGCTGCCATAGACAATCGCGTTTGGCGGCGTGGCCACCGGTAGCATAAATGCGCAGCTCGCCGAAAACGCGGTAGCGACAACTAGAGTAACAACATCGACCCCAAGAATTTGTGCGCTCGCGGCTAAGATTGGCACTAAGGTCGCAGTCGTCGCGATGTTACTTGTCAGCTCTGTAACGGCAACCACAAACGCAACCACAGTTGCTAATACTAACCAGGATGGCAAGGCCGGCAACGCACTCACCCAGCCACCGATGATCGCGTCGGCGCCGGTTGCCTTAATGGTACTCGATAACGCCAATCCACCGCCAAACAAAATCAAAGTGCCCCAGGGCACTTTGATTAGATCGGCGGGCGCCAAGACCCGCTTGAAAGACGTACCGAGGGCCGGTAACAGGAACAAACAAATTGCGCCGCCCATCGCGATGTGCGCATCTGTCAACGGTGCTAACGGTTGTGTGTCACGAATGACTATGCCATTTAACCAGCGTCGAGTAAGCCAGCCAAGTGCAACCAAGCCGAACACTAAGAGCGTCGCAAAATGCGGAAACGACATTGGGCTGGCTGGAGGTAGCAAGGGTTCGCTATCTGTCGCCGCTGTCCGTTCAAATGGATACCGAAAAAATACTAGATAAGCCCAAGCAGTGAGTAAAAAAAACGTCGCAAGCGGCAATCCAAACGCCATCCATTCAACGAAGCCAATTTCCTCTGCGAGTACATCTTTAAGATAGGAAGCAACAAAGGTATTCGGAGGGGTGCCAATAATCGTCGCAATCCCGCCAATTGACGCGCCGTAGGCCACCGCGAGCAACACCGCATAATTGAACGAAGGACCAGACCGATTGCTGCTGATCAGACTCAGCGCAATGGGCAGCATCATAATGCTAGTCGCGGTATTGGATATCCACATGCTCAATATCGCGGTAGCCAGCATCACGCCAGCCACCAAGCGCTTTGGTTCGCGCCCGATAAGATTCACGATAACGATCGCGAAGCGCCGATCAAGAGACCATTTTTGTAACGCAAGGGAAATTATGAACCCCCCCAGGAATAAGAAAATCAACGGATGTGCGTAAGAGCCAATTACGGCGGTAAGCGGCCGAACCGACAAGAAGGGGAAAAAAAACAGGGGAATAAGCGCTGTGACTGCTAGCGGCACCGCTTCCGCAATCCACCAAACGGCCATCCACGCGCCGATTGCAAGACTATAAAAGGCCGGCTCAATCTGCGAGTCCTCGGCTTCAACGGTTCGCGATAATAGGTATAAAACAAGCAACCCGACGAAGGGACCAAGAAGCAGTGGGACAATTTTTACGGCTTTATTCACAAGCGTCGCTCGGGGGATTATGCCAATACGGCGAGTGGTCGCGCAGATGGCAGTTTACGACAACAATTCGGCGTTCAACGACGAACCCGGGCTGAATTGCGCGTTAGCAGCATAACTTTGCGCGAATGGGCCCGAAATATTACTTTCTTATTTTAATATCGGCTGCTAACATTTACGGTTAAGCTACTGTACTAGCTGAAAATATCGCGAAAATAAACCACAACTAATATCCGCATGTTCACTTTCGATATCTCCGGTGCGCAAATAGACGGCGCGCGCGATTACCAAGAAGATGCATTCTT
>JBCCFA010000330.1:0-5241 GCA_039029975.1 Pseudomonadota bacterium | reverse complement strand
GTCCAAGCTGTCGCTGGTCGCGTGTCGCACAAACTGTAGTTGATGAAAGCATGGTCAACTGCTGCAGTCAATGATGAAGGATGAGCAAAAAAATCTCGTAACTACCAGAATTTAATAGCAAATATGATGCTTCGAAATTAAATTGCGGTGGAATTACATGGACATTTTCGGAACGGGTTTTTGCAGAACGTCACATTAATAGTTATACTGTATAAATGTACAGTAAATCGAATTATCAAATGGACGATGTCCGAAAGCCATTGCCCTTAAAGCCGGTTCGGTTTCTAGATCAACTTCGCGCAGAGATCCGGCGCCGTGGCTTGAGTCTCCAAACTGAAAAAAGCTATCTCGTGTGGGTGCGTAGTTTCATTCGATTTCACAAATACAGACACCCAAATGAATTAGGCGCGAAAGAAATAGATGACTATCTCACTCATCTAGCGGAGCGGCGCAATGTCTCTGTTAATACGCAACGCTTGGCGTTAAACGCACTAATTTTTTTGTACAAAAAATTTCTTAACAAGGAAATTGGTCAGCTCAAATTTACTTATGCGAAACGAAGGCCTCATGTGCCCGTTGTGTTTAGTCACAATGAAGCCATGGACGCCATCGATCAGCTTAAAGAGCCGTACAAGTTGATGACGGAGCTGTTATATGGTTCCGGTTTGCGGATGCAGGAGTGTTTATCGCTTCGTGTTAAAGATATTGATTTTGCGCAATTGCAAATTTGCGTCCGCAGTGGAAAAGGGAATAAAGACAGGTTCACGTTGCTACCAGAACCTGTTGTAAAGCGCTTACGCAGACAAATCGCGGAGGTTAAAAGATTACACGAGTTCGATTTGGCCCGAGGGTTTGGCGAAGTGTATATGCCCGATGCGTTAAATCGTAAATATCCTAATCAGGCCAAATCCCTTTTGTGGCAATTCTTATTCCCGTCGCGCGACATTTGTATTGACCCGCGGTCTGGTGCTAAGCGCCGCCATCACCGGCATGCGTCCGCGTTTTCGAAGAACTTGAACAGGGCGTTTCGCAGAGCCGGCATTCTTAAAAAATGTACTGCACATACATTTCGGCACTCCTTCGCAACCCGCCTACTTGAAACAGGGTACGACCTTAAACTCATCCAATCCTTAATGGGGCACAGCGATATACGAACCACTGAAATTTATTTACACGTGGTGCGTAACAGAGCGAATGTGATTAAAGGGCCACTCAATCTTTCGAGAGAACTTGGCGAACCTAAATCCAAATATCATTCGACCGTAGTTACTTTTGCTGCCTAGTTAGACGCAGGTTCCCGCATCGTGACAAATTCTTCAGCGGCGGTTGGGTGTATGCCTATAGTTGAGTCGAACACCGCTTTGGTAGCCCCGGCCTTCAGGGCAATAGCAATGCCTTGAATGGTCTCTCCGGCTTCAGGGCCAACCATGTGCACGCCCACAACGCGCTCGCTCGCTTTATCAACAATGAGTTTCATTAGAGTTTTCTCGGTGTTACCAGAAATCGTGTGCTTAAGTGGCGTGAAGCTAGAGCGATAGATTTCGATTGCCGGATATTTCTCGCGGGCTTCTGTTTCGGTATATCCAACCGTGCCAATATTTGGCTGGCTAAACACGGCGCTGGGAATGAATTCGTAATCCACATTCTTAGACTTATCGCCGTAGAGATCCCAGGCTAGGCTCATGCCTTCCGCCAAGGCCACCGGGGTTAGGTTGACTCGGTCAGTGACATCGCCAATCGCATATACCGATGGCACATTCGTTTGATATTTTTCGTCGACTATTATCGCGCCACTGGCTTGTTGATTAACGCCGCATTGCTCGAGTCCAAGATCCGCCGTTAACGGTTTTCGGCCGGTCGCGTACATCACGCAATCGCAAACAATTTCAGAACCATCATTCAATCGCAACAGCAGCTCTTCATCATTTTTTTCGATCGATGCTATATCCGCGTTGAATCGCAAGTCGATATCTTTCTTAAGCATCTCATCCGCGAGGAAGTTTCGCGCGTCATCATCAAAACCTCGTAGAAAAAGCGGGCCTCTGTAAAGCTGGATTACATCGCTACCAAGTCCGTGAAATATGCCAGTGAATTCAACGGCGATGTATCCACCACCCACTACCACCACACGCTTTGGTAAATCTTCCAGAAAAAAAGCTTCGTTGGAGGTAATCGCGTGCTCGGCGCCGGGGATATCCGGCACAAACGGCCAACCACCCACGGCTACTAGGATTCTTTCGGCAGAAACTTGCTCACCGTTAACCTCCACGGTGTGTTCATTAATAAGTTTCGCGCGGCCGTTATAAATCTTGGCGCCAGCGTTCGTCAACAGTGATTCGTAAATACCATTGAGGCGTTCGATCTCTTTATTTTTGTTCGCGATTAAGCGCTGCCATTCAAAACCGTCAGCCTTCACGTCCCAACCAAACCCGTAGGCATCCTCGAAGTCTTCACTGAAATGGGACGCATGCACCAACATCTTTTTCGGCACGCAGCCAACGTTCACGCAGGTGCCGCCCATATATCTATCCTCGGCAACCGCGACCCGCGCGCCCAAGCCTGCTGCCATTCGTCCTGCTCGAACGCCGCCGGAACCGGCGCCTATGACAAATAAATCAAAGTCGAATTCGTTCATCTGTTTTTCCACACGTTAGTTCATTGCTCCGCTTCGAATAAGAATATCGTACTCGCAAACGCCACGGCTACGCGAGTTGCTAAGAATCTTCATTGAGGCAAAATACCGATATGGCGATAGATTTGGAAAAATTAACCTCTGAAGCAGAGCGGGGCAGCACCGTTGCGCAGACCATCGTTGGCGGCTACTTGTTGGATGGTGTCAACATGCCTGCCGACCACGACAAAGCGTTTGAATTGCTCAGCCGTGCCGCTGAATCGGGGGCTCCGCGAGCAATGTTTCATCTTGCGCGAATGTACGCAGACGGCTTGTCTGTACCGCAAGATTCCAGCAAAGCGCAGGCCCTATTCGAAGCTGCGTCCGATAAGGGCGAGTTCCTTGCGCATATTTATCTTGCGCGCATCCATCTCCTCACCGATCAGGCACTGGCGGCGTCATATTACCAGCGCGCTGCGGACCTAAAAGACGTCCTGATGGATTCCGAAGAAATGCGCGAAGCCGTTGAATTTTTAGATTCAGACCTTAACCCGCTCAAATCCCCCAAACATTGAAGTTCCGGTGATCGCCCAGGTTTAGCTCTCGGCCTTCGGTGCGCTAGTCGGTGCGTGATGTAATTTCCAATAAATGATAGCCGAACTGCGTTTTCACCGGGCCGTGCACGGTATTCAGGGCACCTGAAAACACTACCTCGTCGAATTCTTGAACCATTTGCCCTGGTCCGAATTCACCTAAATCGCCGCCTTGAGCACCGGACGGGCAGCTTGAGTGTTGGCGAGCGACATCACCGAAGTCACTGCCGCTTTCAATTTCAGATTTGAGTTCATTACATCGTGTTTCGCTGTCAACTAAGATGTGACGGGCAGTTGCTTTCGCCATCTTCGGATCCTCTAGGATTGGTGCCAATCGGTATTACCGCTTTCGACGGGCGCTAATGTTTGGAGTTTTTGAACGCAGCCCTCCGCTGCGTTTGCGGCTAGCCCGCATTCTACCTAATGCCCTTCCGTTTGCCGAGGTGCGGGCATAAGCTCAACCGAATGAAGCTGCACGAGTCATGTTAAAATTTCGGCCAAACGCGGGTTCCTTCTAATTTCACAGCCCTGCCGAGAGTGCCGGTTGAATCGAAAAAACAACATTCCTTGTAGCCGTAGCGATTTATTGGCGCGTCTCAGTGCGTCTAGCCGACTAAACAACACGGATCAGCGGCATTTTCGCGAGTTCGGCGAACTCTTAAGCGCGTTAATTCATTTTCAGGCGCACCAGCAATACGAAAGAATGAAGTCTAATTTGGCGCTGGTAGACGGGCACGAACAACCGCAAAGCGGCAACAACGCGCCTTCCCCCGAACACGTAGCGAATCGGCTGATCGACGATTTTTCGGAAATTTTAACTCGCGCCAATTATTTCCCAATTGATGAGCAAGAAATCCATGAGGCGCTTAATAAAACCTCGCTAATCCCTGTGCGCACAGCGGTAAATTTTGCCGATTTCAAACTTGTCAGGTTTTTCTATCGCAACAAATCGCCGGCATCTGTGCAAATCAAAAAGTTTTTTCGCCAAAAAGAACTGCTCGTCGATACCTACGACCGGATGGTGGTCTTATTGACTACGGCTAATACTGTCGAACACCAATCGAGCAGAAACGCAACGAGTCAGGTTGATGAACTTGAACCGAACCGGGTTTATTTAAATCTTTATAAGAATATCCCCCACGGCGATTTGGAGCTGTTGTTTCCAAATATAAAAATCAGCATGACTCTAAAAGACAAACTGCTGCTGGTGGTGCCGGCCGTCGGTGCTGCGGTACCCATGGCGCTGAAGATATTGCCGAGCCTAGGCTTGCTTGTTGGCTTAATCGCTTTCGTCGTCTTTGGTTATGAACTAACCGGCACGTTTAAAGTTGACCCGGAAAATCAAAAAGCGACCTACGCGTTGTTCACTGCCGTTTTATCAATCGGGTTGGCCTTAGGTGGCTTCGCTGCGCAACAGTATTTGAAATACAAAAGCAAACGCTTAAGTTTTCTTAAGAAAGTGGCGGACACACTTTTCTTTAAAACCTTAGATGTTGGCAAAGGCGTGATCAGTTCGGTCGTAGATGCCGCTGAAGAAGAACAATGTAAAGAGATATTAATGACTTACTTCTTACTGTCTTGTGCTTCGTCGCCTATCAACGAACAAGAATTAGATAGCGCGGCGGAAGCGTGGTTATCCAACGAATTCGACACCAATGTAGATTTTAAGGTGGGTAAGGCCTTAGAAGAAATCACCACCCTAACCGAGACGTCCGACGATCCTGGTCTCATTATTCGACACGAAGACGATACGTATTCGGTATGCGATCTGGTGACAGCTAAAGAAAGACTCGACAAAATTTGGGACAACGCCTTCCCGTATTCCAACCAAACCTAACAGTCTCCCTGGACGATTTACGCTATGAATAGCAAGCCACCTTTGCACGAACGATATTTTGAAGACTTTGACGAAGGCGAGACGTTCGACGTGGGTGAAATTAAAGTTTCCGAAGCGGAGATCATTGAATTTGCAAAGAAGTTCGATCCACAGCCATTCCACATTGATCCTGTGGCCGCCAAATCAACAATTTACAAAGG
>JBCCFA010000329.1:0-5242 GCA_039029975.1 Pseudomonadota bacterium | reverse complement strand
GAGAAATTGCAGATTACACAGCGACGCCTGAGTTAGCGCCTGAAGGACCGATTTCCGGCCGAGAAGCGTACGACCTGTACTCGGCGCACACCCTTCCTTTCTTGGAAGCTAGCGGAGGAGAGGTTCTATTTTCTGGCGACAGCAAAAATTTCCTGATTGGCCCTTTGGATGAGCAATGGGATCATGTTTTGCTGGTTAAACATCAATCATCCCAAACGTTTATGAGCTTTGCTCAAAATCAAGATTATCTGGCTGGGATCGGCCATCGCACGGCCGCACTTGCTGATTCGCGCCTCCTGCCAATTGATGAAGGGGGCTCAGCTTAGGTCCGGCCGATTGTTTGGCCCAACAAACAGATCGGGGCGAGCGGTAGCGTAAGCTCTGGCAAACTGGAAGCAAATTTCATCTTCGTATGGCGGGGCGACGAGTTGCATCCCGATCGGTACGTTTGTGGCCGTCCGCCCGGCCGGAATCACCAGCACGGGGCAACGGTTGAGCATGTTAAACGGATAGGTCATGACCCAGCCGAGTTTGGCGTTGACCTCCTCGTCATTCACCTGCAACCGCATGGTGCCGTAATCAAAATCGGCCGGGACCCCCGGAGCCGCCACGGTGGGAGTTAGGAGCAGATCGTATGACGCATAGACTTTGGCTAATTTCGCCATATTCTCTCCGGATACCTGAGCTGCCTGCACGTAATCGGCCGTAGTGGTTTGTATGCCGCGTTCAACCATGAAGCGGCAGTAGTTGGTCATGCTATCTGGGTCTTGGTCGTAAAACTCTTTCATCGACGCGCCAAACATCCCGAAGGTCAAATAATCAGTGGCTGATTTAAGCGTTTCTTCGGTCCAGCCGAGATCAATTTCTTCCACAATGGCTCCGCAACTTTCAAAGATGGCGGCCGCCTGCTGAGCCAGATCACGCACGGCCGGGTCTATCTGCTTGTATCCCAAATCCATCGAAAGCGCGATTCGTTTCCCTGTGATCGATGGGTAGTCAACGGGCAAAGTGAGCTTCGGTTTGAGGCTGGCCATATCATACGGATGGGGCCCTGCCATAATGTTTTGCACGGTGATGCAATCATCTAGCGTGCGGGCGAGCGGCCCGCTGTGGCTGTACGGTTCTAAGTTCCACGGCCCGTACTCAGGATTCCGGCCGTAAGGTGGTTTGTACCCGACTAGGCCACACATCGATATCAAAAGGTAAAAACAGTGTCGCGCCACTACCGTCCGGTGCCAGGCTACCGTCCGACACCCATACCGTTGCCAATTCCAAAAACGTGTCGCTAAAAGAATTCTCGAATACGGCAAAATCTGCGCCGGCACCATCAACGATTGGCGTATCGAATGTTAATACGGCCTCGCCGCCACGACCCAGCGAGACAACGTCGAAAATCGCTTCTTCTGGCGACATGGCCGGCCCCAAAGCATTAGTCTCGTCTTGAAATTCTTCATCTGGTATGGCGAGTGCGGCGCTGTAATCGACGGTAATGCCGGATGCCCATGAGACAAAACGCGAATCACTATGCGCAATAGCGGTGGAACCCGCTTGCCCGGCGGCAGGCGCATACGGCCCGGCAGCGACTGGCGTTAGTGAACAAAAATATCCGACCACAATGAGACAAGCGAAACGATGGGCTGAATTCATCACGTCGACCACCGCGCGTTAAAGCGAAATACCAACGGAGGCAAATAAATTTCGCTCCGGCATCGGGAAATAGGTGCCGCTGTAGACGGAAGTCGCATAGATCTCGTTTAGCAAGTTATTTGCGCCTATAGAGACGAAATAGCGATCGAAACTGTAACTAAGTTTGGCATCTAACACGGCGTAGGAGTCGACTTCGCGAAATGTTCGGTTATTGAAATCGTTTCCATCAAAACGAGGACCCACGTAGCGCGCTACGCATTGAAGACTAAGACCGTTATCAGTATTGATTTGGCCACCCAGCGTGAATGTATCTTCGGCGACTAATGGCACGGCGAATCCGGTGTCCTCATTCGTGGCTTTCACAAAACCGTAACTCGCCCATAGCCGAATAAGCCTATGGGGTTTAACGCGAAGCTCTACCTCCCCGCCACGCCGGTTTGTGCTTCCATCTAGATTAAGGTTTAGATTTTGCGAGCTGGCGGGATCGAATCCGAAAAATATTTCATTCTCAACATCGATTTTGAAAAGAGCTGCGGATAATTCAAGCGCATTCGCGATACTCAACCGAAAACCAACATCCCAATGAATACCAGTTTGAGGGCCCAAATCTGGCGCACCGAGGGTCAGTTCATCAACATTGGGATTTCGAAAACTTCGACTATGACTTACAAAAATATTTAGCGACCTAATCGGCGTGACGACTAAACCCACCTCATAGGCTTCGTTTCGCCACCGGGGCGTAGATTGATTTGTTATTTCAAATTCATTTCGGCAGTTTGTTTCGACCACCGTATCTACAGAACGAAAAATTGTGCCTATAAATGGAATGACCTGCGGTATTTGCACAGTGACGGTTTCAAAATCGCAAAATTCCCTCAGGCGTTCATCCCGCCTTTTCAAATCAAAGACGTCTTTACGATATCCAACATTCAGCGCAAGGATGTCTACGTAGCTGATTCGCGCGTCAGCAAACCCAGATTGGTTATCGATACTGCCGGGGAAGAATTCGCTCTGATCAACGAGGGAAACACCGTTGCGCCTTTGTCCATAGCGCGAGCGATAGCGGCTCAGGCCGCCGCTAAAATTGAGCTCGAAATCGCCCAGCTGGCGCGCGAACTCATAGTTCAATTCAAGCGTTGATGAGTTCTCATGTATCTTGCTTTGTTGATCTGCGACCGTCAGAAGTGGGCTGAACCCTATGACGAAGGGATTATCGCGACTTCGATAATCTCCCAGTATTGAGAGCTTCCCAAATGCCGCCAACTGAGCTGTTATCTTTGCGCGATATCGGCGATCGGTTGTATCACCTCGGTCATCAGGATTCTGAGATTGCCGCCTGCTTAGGCTAGATTGCAAAAACGCCTGCCTACTGATGGAACCTGGCAGGCCGTAGCGGTCTTTGTGATATCGCGCAAGTAAGTCTAGTTCGAGCCAAGTGGCCGGTTGGTACCTCAATCGGGCGGAGAAATCGTCTTTGCGCAGGTCGCCGTTGTGCCGAAAGCCATCGCTGTCAAAAATGACCGCGTCAAGCTTGAGACCCGCCTTTTGCCCAGAGGCGGCAAAGCTCACTCGACTCTCAGCGGTATTAAAACTACCGTACGAGGCAGATGCATCCAACATCATGCCTTTCGCTTTGGCATCTTTAGTGATGATATTGATGACGCCCCCAACGGCGCCATTTCCGTAGCGCACGCCGCCCCCACCACGAATCACCTCAATTCGTTCAATTTGGCCAAGCGAAACGGCGGAGAAATCGGCGCCGGACAGATCGGGGGCATTCAACCTCACCCCATCAACAAGTACTAACACATTGCTGCTAAATGTGTCGCCCTGACCTCGAATATCAATGCCCGAAAACTTGTCATTTCCGGTAACGCTGCGAATTTCGAGATTAGCTTCCTGCGCAAGTAAACTCGCAAGGTCGGTTGCCGCTGCCGCCGAGATATCATCTTGCGTTATTACAGCGACGCTTTTCGGAATTTTCGCGAGCCTCTCCGTTCTAACGCCGGTAACAAACATTTCTTCTAGCTTCGAATCGTCGTTAGCGGTTACTTGGCAGACGACACAGCACAATGCCGCAAATTGGGCATACTTAACGAACCTGCTCAATAGCAAGTTCGACGAGATCAACTTCATCTCCGTCGTGTCCGGCGCGATGTATTCGTTATGCTAAACCGCGCGGTGCAGGTGCGCGATTGTTGTCACTGGTGTGATGGGAAATCTGAAATGAACTTTCACTGCTGCCTCCTTCACCGCCCGCCGCGGAGAATAGAAATAATGGGTGGAAAGTAGAGGCCGGTCTCCGGACTTACGGGCGTTGGTGCTCTTTCGCCTTCCCGTGCCTTTAAGTGGACAGTGGCGTGTGAAAGAGTTTCCCGATTACCGTTGCGGGGGCAGTAGCGGAATTGCCGTAGGGCGCACCGCGTTTCCCGTTTAAATGCTCGCTTTGAGCATCACCTCAACATCGTAGGGGCAAAATACAGCGTTGCAATTAATTAGGCAAGCAAAAAAAGAGCGAACCAAAGGTTCGCTCGTTCAAAACTATGGTTTTAAGCTGTTAACTTTCTAAGCGACAACGTCCTTCAATGCTTTCATCGCCGTCGCGCGAACCGATAAACTAGCAGGGCGAGCGTCAACGTGTACCATCTCGCCGGTAAACGGATTACGTGCCATGCCCGCTTTACGCGCTGCCTTCTTAACTCGCTTCACTTTGATTCCAATTTCAGGAATTGTCATTTCGCCGGAACCACGTGCGGCAAGATGACGTGCTGCATGTTCTTTAGTTGCAAGTAGTACTGCTTGGACTTCTTTTTTTGTTAAGCCTGTTTCTTCCGCTAATGCTGAAAGAATTTGGCTTTTTGTTTCACGATCTTTAATAGCCTTTTTAGTCATTGAGTTTGTACCTCCTCCCGGTAGCAATTTTTTGGCATTAGAAGTTAGCTCAGACTTTACAAGTTCCCGCTCAAAGACGGTACTCGAAATACAACGTTACACCGCGGCCCAGCGTTTGTCTGTCTTTGCTATTCCTAATAAACCCCAGCGAAAATTTAGAGAATTCTCAATTGATAGTGCACTACGACTTTCTACTTCTGACCTACCAATGAGACCTTACGTAATGCATGGGCGTAATATAATCGGAAAGTAATTTTATGGAAGTCTTGACAAGTAAGTTTTTTCGTATTTTTTAGCTGTTTTTTAGCCTTTTTTGCCCGATTTCAAACATTCCGAGTCCGGCGCGGGCGATTTTCCGCTTTTGGTGCACCACGCGTTCTGGTGTACGGACATGCCGGGGGATACCTGGTGAAAAAAAGAGAATGATGAATGCTTCAATAACAGGCAAAAAATTCACAGATAATTTCTTGAAATAATCACGCGGTGTTTTTTTGTGCTTTCAATATTCAGTCAGTTTTTCGCGCGAGACTAGCGTTTCTTCTTACAAGAAAATTCGTCACCCACTCTGGTAAATATTTATTCAATAGGCGCAAAAATTTATTGAACAACCCTGGTACAAAAATTGGTTTTGGATTTCGCTCAAGTTCACTCAAACTTTGTTGCACAACTTGTTCTGCGGTCATCCAAAATATTTTTGGGAATT
>JBCCFA010000328.1:0-5257 GCA_039029975.1 Pseudomonadota bacterium | reverse complement strand
GCGTTATTTCAAACGAGTTGTAACGTAGGAATCGGCGGGTTTGATCGCTAGACGCGAATTCACGACTTATCCAGAGGTTCCTTATTAAAACAAATTGAACTTCTTGCTGCACGATGATTCAAATATGTTGAACACTAGGGTGTGCAACAATAAAGTTACGAAGCAAGTTCATGCGCTTGGCCAAGTATACCTGGAAGAGCGTTTTCGTATAACCGACTGAAAATAGGAAATCTGATGAAATATTCGGGAACGCCACTTTTTGTACTAATCCTCGCAGTCTATTTAGTCGCTTCGCTTGCCTGCACCAGCGCACTGGCTGCCGAAGCGAATGCCAATGAGACCCGAGTGGCTCCGCCCTGGACTTTAACTGATACTAACGGGAAAAAACTGGCTTTTTCACCGGTTGATGATGCCGGCCATCGGGTATTGTTTTTTTGGGCAACATGGTGCCCCTACTGCAAAGCGCTGATGCCGCACCTAGAGCGTTTTCGCGCTGCCAGGCAAGCAGAAAATTTTGACTTTTATGCGCTCAATATTTGGGAAGAGGGCGATGCCGAAGCCTACACAGCGTCCACAGGTTTCAACTTTAGGCTTTTTTTAGACGCTGATGCGGTGGCGAAATCCTACGGTATTAAAGGCACGCCGGGTTTGCTACTCGTGAATAACCGCAATGAAGTATTGTACGAGCGGCGCTCTGGTACTCCGCCCGAACAAGTCATCACAGACCTTGAATTTCTGCTGAATAATCAGCGCTAATCGTTGCCGGATTTCCAATAGCCTTGCATAATCATCTTTCCACGAAATTTTACGGAGCAAGCTAATGTCGATCTTTGGATTGAACACCGAGCCGCGTATGCCGCTTGCTGGTGAAGCCCTACCGGGGCGCGATATACCGATGCCAATTGAATCCCCGCATTTTGTCTTGGGCAATCCTATTGCGCCTCCATTCCCTGCAGATTGCGCGCAAATTGTTTTCGGGCTAGGTTGCTTTTGGGGCGCGGAGCGACGTTTTTGGACGCTCGACGGCGTGTATACGACCGCCGTGGGCTACGCCGGGGGATTTACCCCGAATCCGAGCTACCAAGAAGTGTGTACGGGGATGACTGGCCACAATGAAGTGGTACTTGTGGTCTATCAACCAGCGGCGATTAGTCTCGAAACTTTGCTCCAGGCTTTTTGGGAATCGCACGATCCCACCCAAGGGATGCGCCAGGGGAATGATCGCGGTACGCAATATCGTTCCGGTATTTACGTGTCTTCCGATGCTGAGCGCGAGCGCGCAGCACTATCAATGCGTAATTACGCTAATGCGCTTAGCGCAGCGGGTAAGGCCGCTATCACTACGGAAATCGTCGATGCCCCGCCGTTTTACTACGCGGAAGATTACCATCAGCAGTATTTAGCAAAAAATCCTCAGGGATATTGTGGTCTTGGTGGAACTGGGGTGTGTTATCCGACGGAAGCACTGGCTTAATCGATTTTGCGATAGTTGCCAAAATCACCTTGTAAGTAGATATCGCCTTCGAAAGTAGATAGCGCTGCGGTTGCTGTAGTTTGAGCGGTGCGTCGAAAATGCTTGCCCGTAACGGGGATTAGTTGTTTCGGCGGGCGAGTGTCTTGGCGGGTGAAAATTCTCCCGTCGTCCAAGGCATAAACCTCTAGGCTTGCCCGCGGCCCTTCGGTAGGGAATCGCTCCGTAACCGCTTCATACTTTCCGAGTAAAGTTCGTTTCACGCTTTCCGTTAAGACATAAGCTGAAGGTGCTTTCACTTCATGATTTTCGGTCAGTTCATTTTCAATAAGTTTACGCATACCTGACATCGCCGCATTATTGTACGCATTGAAAACAATAAAGTACCCGCGCTTTAGTTGTTTCGAAATTGCGACATAGGCCAAGTAGCCATCTGCATCACCGCCGTGGCCAAAAAATGTAACCCCGCCACGTTGGAAGTGATAAATACCTTTCGCATATCCGTACGAGAGTCCATTTTGTGCCGCAAGGCCGGTGGTCACTTGCATCAAATCCTGAAAGATCTTCTCCGGCAATAATTGTTGATTGCCGTGGCGCCCGTCGTTCAATAGGATTTGTGTGAACTTAACCATATCCATCGTTGAAATGTTCAGCGCGCCAAATGCCCGATACAGTTGGTGCCAGTAAGGAATTAAGGTGGTGCCGTCCTGATCGTAACCGCGAACGAGATTCTTCGTTGCATTTTTGGGTGGTAAAAATGTCGCGCTGCCGAGCGCCAATGGCGCAAAAATTTGAGCGTCCATGTATGCCTCGAAAGTCTGCCCGCTTACGGCTTCAATTAACGCGGCAACTACGCCCGCGCCTGAATTGCTGTACGAACTGTGCAAACCTGGTTGCCAGCGTGTTCGCCGCGAAACTGGTTCCACCGCAAAGGCTTCGTTAAGCGACAAGGCGTTTACTTGATCAAATTCGCGGCTGGATAAGTCGCCAAACCCAGCGGTATGTTCCAAAAGCATCGCGGTAGTGATCGACGTGGTAGGCCAACGGTTTTCAAATGGCGGGGGCTCTAAATAATTCGCTACTGGGTCCGAAAGCGAAAATGTAGATTTCTCATCCAACACCAAGGCGCCCAGCGCTGTGAACATTTTCGAGATGGAGCCGATTCTAAAAATGCTATCAGGATGCACTTTTTTCTGCTTCGCATGGGAATAGAATCCGTGCGTTTGGAGAGTTAATATTTCTTTTGGTGAGACAATGCCGTAAGCCAGCGCAGAGATATTCTCCGCAGTTTGAATATTGCGAAGTGCCCGATCTAGCGATTCGAACTGGGCATCAACATTGCGGGGAGCGGTGAGGAATAATACTGCGCAAGTTACCAGTGCAGTGCAAGCAAAGCCGGTTTTCTTCTTTATTTTGAGTCTCCAAACGCACCCGATTCACTCAACTCTCGGCGGGTGGCTTCATCGTAGTTCAATAAGTCGCTTAGGATAGTGCTGCGATGTTGATCAAAGCGCGGCGGGTGGGATAACTCCGCTTGCGTAGAGACAGCTGTCCCTTGCATCACCATCGTTCGCACGCCTTTTATGGTCTGTCCATCAACACTCGCTTCAAGTGTGACATCGGCGGCCGCCGGTTGGTTAAATACTGCCGCCATGTCGTTGACGAAGCCGAACGGCACCATTTCAGCACGCAGTTTACCTGCCAGCTCTTCGGCTTTGATTAAGCGAGCCTTGCCACGTATCTCGGTCAGTAATGCGTCTCTTCGCTCGACTCGCTGCGGGCCGGTCGCATAATTCGGATCATCGGCCAAGGTTTGTAAATTTAGTACGCCCATTAATTTTCTGAACTGCCGTTCGGTTGCGGCAGCAATAACTAGTTCAATGTCGTCCTGGCATTTTAAGATGGAACCATAAGGTACGATGTTGGGATGTTCCGATCCCATGCGTTGTGGAATGGTGCCGGCGGTGAGGTAATTGGTGGCCTGGTTAGCAAGCGAGGCGACGCCAGCTTGAAGCAAAGAAACGCTCACAAAAGATCCTTCTCCCGATTTTTCACGCTTCAGTAGCGCCAGAAGTAGGCCTTCCTTCAATTGATGTGATGCCAATAAATCGACGAGAGCAACCGGCATTTTGGTTGGCGGACCGTCGGGCTCACCGTTTAAATAAGTAAACCCCGATTCCGCTTGCAAGATCGCATCGAACCCAGGGCGCGGATCCCGTTCGCCGTAAGCGTTTATTTGCCCGTAAATGATAGATGGGTTGATCGCTTTTACTGATTCGTAATCGAGCGATAGTTTTCTATCGTCGCCAGGTTTGAAACTGGCGATTACGATGTCAGCTTTTTCGATTAAATCGTGAACAACGCTAAGGCCGGATGGCTTGGAAAAATCTACCGCAATCGATTCCTTGCCCCAATTCGCGCAGGCAAAATATGCGCACAGATCCAAATCGCGATTTTCCGTCGCCAATTTCCATCCACGAGTCGCGTCCCCTTGGGTGTTTGGATTCTCAACTTTGATGACGCGAGCACCGAGCTCTGCGAAAGCCATGGTGGTGGTTGGTCCCGCCAAAATATTGGCTAATTCGACAACTAAGAAATTCTTATCAAACACGAAGAACGCAGCCTATCAGTCACTATACGGACATAGTGTATTGAAGGCTTAGGTATTTTTCTATCTTGCAAAGTACAGGCGAAAATTAAGCAAATTCGGCCTGATTTGTTAACAAGAACGATTCAAATTCAGCAAGCGGTAGCGGTTTTGAAAAATAGTAGCCCTGATAGGCGTTACAACGTCGTTCTTCTAGAAACTCTATTTGGGATTTTTCTTCTACCCCTTCCGCGACGGTTTGCAAATGCAAATGGCGGCCCATGGAGATAATGGTTTCAACGATGACAGCATTGGCAGGGTCTGCATGGATATTAGCGACGAAGGTCCGATCAATTTTTAGTTGGTCAAGGGGAAGGCGTGAGAGATAGGCGAGAGACGAATAGCCGGTGCCGAAATCATCGACGGAAAAGCGCACCCCTAATGACTTTAACTCCTCCATTTTAGACACGGTTGCTTGAATTTTGTCGATAACGGTGCTCTCGGTGACCTCAAGGACAACTTTCGACGCGTTCGTGCCATGGACACGCATTCGACGTCTAACGTCTTCAACAAAATCGTGCCCAGAAAATTGACGGGAACTCACGTTAATTGCCAAGTGATCCAGCGAACCTAAAATGTTATTTGCTTCCCACTCGGCTAATACACGAAACGCTTCGTCCAACACCCAGCGACCAATCTCGATAATTAGTCCGGTTTCTTCCGCGACGGGGATAAATACTGCGGGAGATACCATGCCGCGTGTTGGGTGCTCCCAGCGTAATAGCGCCTCGGCGCCAAAAACCTTACCATTTGCCAGTACTTGCGGTTGAAAAACCAGATGTAATTCTTCTCGTTGTACTGCCGTGCGCAGATCTTTCTCTATAGACAGCCTTTCCTGCGCTTGGTCTTGCATGCTCTCGTCGTAGAATTTCGTTTGATTACGACCCTCTTCTTTGGCTCGATACATGGCGGTATCCGCTTGCTTGAGCACGTCATCCACCGAGCATTTCTCAGTAGGGAAAAGTGTGACACCAATTGTCGGCGTGATATGAAATTCATGATCGTCAAGGTAATAGAGTCTCCGCAGATTTTGTTGAATTTTGGCGGCAATTCCAGACGATTGATTGCGTGCCCCTTCCAAGTCCGCTGAAATTTTTGGAATTAAAACGACAAACTCATCTCCGCCGAGACGCGCAATG
>JBCCFA010000327.1:0-5262 GCA_039029975.1 Pseudomonadota bacterium | reverse complement strand
GGTTTATTGATGCCTCCACCACAGCGTCGTGGTTTTCGATTGAGCCAACGGCCCGATCCATGGCGGCGCTGATGCTTGTGGTTAAGCGACTAAAAATTCTCATATCTAACTCCTTTGAGTTTTCGTTTGTGACGGCCAAACGATAGCTAAAGGGATTAAATAACGAAATCTCTATAAAAATAGGCGCGAGATATTGCCTTTTCGGTATTGAATAACGATACTTCACCAAGGATCCCGAAATTGAAACAGAAGGTAGATAGGTCGATGGCTAAGAACAATGCGCTGATTACGGCTTTGAAAAAGACGCTCAAATCCCACGGTAAGACCTACGACGATGTCGCGGCAGCGCTGGCGCTCTCTACCGCTAGCGTGAAACGGTTATTTTCCGAACACAGCTTGTCTGTTAAACGCCTGGAGATTATTTGCGCCATGCTCGACATTGAGGTGAGCGATCTACTTCAACAAATCGCCGAAGACGGTTGGCAACTGAAACAACTGAGTGATGCGCAAGAGCGTGCAATTACCGAGGATTTAGAATTGCTACTCGTTACAGTCGGCGTGCTGAATCGCCTAAGTCTGGAAGACATCCTCACCCAATTTGCGATCAATGAACACTCAGTTATTCGAAATCTCGCCTGGCTCGACCGCCAAGGACTAATTGAGTTATTGCCTAAAAACAGAATAAAACTGAAAGTATCGGGCAACTTCGCGTGGCGACCTGATGGTCCGATTCAACGTTTTTTCCAAGAAAAAGTAAGCGCCGACTATTTCAGCACGCGATTCACCGGTGAGGGCGAGAAACTGCTGGTGCTGAACGGCATGTTGACCAACGCGTCATTGGATCAATTCCAGCGTCGACTTGACCGTCTCGCCCGCGAATTCGAGGAGTTAGTGAACCAAGATCAAGGCCAAGCTATTGAAAAACGCATTGGTCAGACGGTCGTGCTCGCCGTCCGTCCTT
The DNA here is from genome assembly GCA_039029975.1 of Pseudomonadota bacterium. Classification (GTDB taxonomy): domain Bacteria; phylum Pseudomonadota; class Gammaproteobacteria; genus JBCCFA01. Next base: position 4,301 of record JBCCFA010000327.1, on the reverse strand, counting down.
GGCGCTTCGGTGTTTTCCAGGATTACACGAACTATGACTAAAAGTATTGAATAACGATACTAAAAATACCGTAATTTAATATTTTAATTAAATGGTTTCATAATACGAATCTTAAGACCTAATCTAGTGGAAACACGAAGTTTCAACGAGGTCTGTCATGCTAAAACTATTCGCAAATTCAGCATTCCGGTTTTTTGTGCCAATGGTGTTTCTCAATGCCTTTGTCGATCTTGGCCACAAAATCATTATTCAAAACACAATATTCAAACTTTATGACGGCGGCACCCAAGTCGCGTTGACTGCGGTTGTTAATGCCTTAATCCTACTGCCGTTTGTTTTGCTGTTATCGCCTAGCGGATTTTTATCGGACAAATATCCTCGCGCTCGGGTGATGCAATTCAGTGCGTGGGCAGCAATCGTATTAACGACGGCGATAACCTTTTGTTACTACCAAGGTTGGTTCTGGGCAGCGTTTAGTATGACTTTCCTCCTGGCGGTACAAAGTGCTTTTTATTCTCCGGCTAAATTCGCATACATCAAAGATCTTGTCGGTAATCGCGAGCTTACAGATGCCAATGCCTTAATCCAGGCAACGAGTACCATCGCGATTCTTGCCGGCACCTTGGTGTTCTCGATGCTCTTTGAAAACCGTTTAGCGGGCGTGCCTGACTGGCAAAGCACCGGCGCGTTAACCGCTATCGCCCCGCTCGGTTGGTTACTGGTTCTTGGCACGTTGGCGGAAGTCTATCTTGCCTATCGCTTGCCGAGCCTAACAACCGCTAACGTAGGCGAAGAATTTCAATTGAAGGCCTACGCGCGCGGTACTTATTTGCACCGCAATTTGAAAACTATCCGCTCGAACGAACAAATTTGGTTGTCGATTATTGGCCTCGCCATTTTCTGGTCTATCGCCCAAGTGCTGCTGGCGGCATACCCAAGTTATGTCGAAGAAACGATGGGCGTGGTCGACACGGTACCCATTCAAGCCGCAATGGCCTGTGCTGGCATTGGCTTAATGTTGGGCTCATGCATCGCTTCCATGCTATCAAGGGGGCGAATAGAAACGGGTTTAATCGCAATCGGCGCGTTTGGTGTTGCGGCTTCAGCCTGTTTCATTCCTCTTTTCGATTCGCTCATCGTTCATAGCTTGGCGTTTGTAGGCTTAGGTACGCTGGGCGCAATGTTTATCGTCCCGTTGAATGCCTTGATTCAGTTTCATGCAAAACCAACGGAACGAAGTAAGGTCTTGGCAGCCAATAACTTCGTCCAAAATCTTGTGATGCTCGGCTTCTTAGCTTTAACCGTCGTTAGTAGTTACTACGGGATCGATAGCCGTAGCTTGCTAATGGGCATGGTGGGTGTTGCTATTTTGGGGGCGATGTATTGCGTGTACAAGGCACCACAATCGCTAGTGCGATTCATCATTGGCGATCTATTTGGCCTTAAATATCGTCTCCAAGTGGTGGGCTTCGATCGCGTGCCTGAACAGGGCGGTGTGTTGCTACTCGGTAACCATGTGAGCTGGATCGATTGGGCAATTATGTCCATGGCAAGTCCGCGTCCAGTTCGATTCGTGATGGCGCGAGCCATTTACGAAAAATGGTACTTGCGTTGGTTTTTGGATTTTTTTGGCTGCATTCCAATCGCCCCGGGAAACTACAAAGACGCCCTATCCGAAGTCTCGCGTTTGCTCGACGAAGGTGAAGTTGTATGCCTCTTCCCGGAAGGAACGTTGAGTCGTACCGGCCACTTAACGGAATTCAAACGCGGTTACGAACAAGCCGTCATCGACACCGATGCCGTCATAGTGCCATTCTATCTACGCGGTCTTTGGGGCAGCACATTTTCTCATTCAAATGAAGGTCTACGCAGCGCACGGAAAACCGGACGGAAACGCGATTTAGTTGTCGCTTTTGGGTCAGCTTTACCCAAAACAACAGACGCTATCGCGCTCAAGCAAGCCGTCTTCGAATTGTCGATCGAAGCCTGGGACCATTACTCGGATAGTCTGCCAACGATACCGCAAGCGTGGCTTGAAACGGCCAAACGAAACAGCAGTGAGTTAGCGATTACAGATTCGGTTGGATCGCAGTTTTCAAATCATCGAGTCTTGGTCAGTACTTTGCTGTTAAGTCGCGAAATCGCTAAATTTAATGAAAGCGAGGCGGTGGGTTTACTGCTTCCGACGTCATCCGCGGGCGCCATTGCAAACATGGCGGTTTTACTACAGAACAAAACCGTCGTGAACCTAAATTACAGTAGCGATGCCGCCCTAGTCGCCGATTGCGCCAACCGAGCGGACATCAACCACGTCATTAGCTCGCGTCGCTTCGTCAAACAACTGGAAAAACGTGGATTCTTGAGTGAAGCGGTGTTCCAAGGGCGCCAAGTCCTTTATATGGAAGATTTTGCCGCGCAGCTATCGACTGCGAAAAAGCTGTCCTATTCGGTGCTGTGCAAAATCTTACCAGGATATTTACTCGAGAAACTATTTTGTCGAGCGACAGACCCGACGCTACGCGCAGCCATCTTGTTTTCGAGCGGTAGCGAGGGAACGCCGAAAGGTATCGAGTTATCGCATCGAAATTTGATGTCTAATTTGAAACAAATCAGTGATGTGCTAAACGCAGAAGCTAACGATTCTTTTATGAATTGTTTGCCGCTATTCCCCGCCTTTGTTTTAACAGCAACTACTCTATTGCCCATGGTTGAAGGCATTCCCATGGTCACGCATCCGGACCCGACCGATGCGGCGGGAACGGCAAAAGCGATTGCCCGTTATCGCGCGACAATTTTATGCGGCACGTCGACGTTTTTACGCCTTTATGTCCGCAGCAAAAAAGTCCAACCCTTAATGTTGGAATCCTTGCGCTTGGTCGTGGCCGGTGCGGAAAAACTGTCGAATGATGTTCGTGAACAATTCAAATTAAAATTTAACAAGGACATTTACGAAGGTTACGGCGCCACCGAAACCAGCCCAGTTGCGAGCGTTAATGTGCCTGATGAGTTAGATGTTGGTAGCTGGCGGTTACAACGCGGTGGCGAACTGGGCAGCGTTGGGATGCCGCTACCTGGGACCAGCTTTCGAATCGTTGATCCGGAAACACTTGAAACTCTCCCGTCCGAGGAAGCCGGATTAATTTTGATCGGCGGTAACCAAGTCATGTTGGGATATTTGAACAACGACGCTAAAACGGATGACGTTATCGTGCAGATTGATGATAAACGCTGGTACAAAACCGGCGATAAAGGAAAATTGGACGAGCACGGTTTTCTACATATCCTCGATAGATATTCGCGGTTCGCGAAAATTGGCGGAGAAATGATTAGCCTTGGCTCCGCTGAAACCTTGGCCGAAGAACTCGCCGGCAACGCCGATATGCAACTGACCGCGGTTGCGCTGCCCGACGACAAAAAAGGCGAAAAAGTTGTGCTGCTTTATACGGGTAGTGATGTATCACCCGCGGAATTGAAACAAAAATATCTAGATGCCGGTATTTCTAACCTGCTTATTCCGTCGCGCTTTATCCCGGTTGGCGAACTGCCATTGCTTGGTAGTGGCAAAGTAGATTTTCGACGCAGCAAGGAGCTTGCTATGGAACATCTTGCGTTGTGATTTAACTCGTGTCCGGTGTACACAGAACGCGAGACATTGGCTTAATAAAAAATTTTGAGTCGTCACCAATTAAGTCGCAAGATTGTACGAAATAACATGAGAGCCGGTCGTGTAACTGGGAAATATTGGTTTCATCGGTGCAGGTTCTAACGTCTCCGCATCCAGGAAGGTCAAAACCGCGTTAGAGCAGCTCAGTACCCAGTATTTTCCATCCAGACTCATGGTAATACCGCGCGGATCTGGCACGTTCAGTGAGCGAATCAAATTACCAGAGTGTATATCCCATAGAGTCACAAGATTAGCTGCCGGTGTTGTCGCTGCCACAATGCCATGAGCGTCATCAATAAATACGCTTAACGTCTCACCAATCATCCGTGCAAGAAGATCGACTGGCTCCCATAACAATAGCGGTTCGCCGCCGGCTGGGCGTAAGGTGATGCCTCCGGTGTGCATCGTTTCGTCCAATCCATCTCTCTCGGCAGAAACAATTGCAAGATGACCTTTGGGAGAGATAAACAAATGACCCGCGTTCTTTTCTTCAGAATCAATGATCACTTGATCAACGAGTTTTTGCGTCGCTATTTCTACAAAGGAAACTCGACCCCTCGATGGATGACCGAAATGCAAACCGCCGTTGGTAACCACCATGACCTTGCCATCATCGATTAGTTGGCAATCATGCGGC
>JBCCFA010000326.1:0-5269 GCA_039029975.1 Pseudomonadota bacterium | reverse complement strand
GAGAAATTAATGTAAGGCGATCATCTGGCCATAAATCCCTTGATGATGCCGCGATTCGCATAGTCGAACTCGCGGCACCTTTTGCGCCCTTTCCTGACGATATAATCAAGGAAGTCGATATTTTGCATGTCACTCGGACGTGGAAATTTCTAAACAGCGCCAAATTTTCTAGCCGTTGATCAGGCCGATGGATAACTTCGACCTCACTAATCACTTTTTGATCGCAATGCCAACGATGGCCGATCCGAATTTTTCTAAAACGGTGACCTATATTTGCGTCCACAACGAAGAGGGCGCCCTAGGTTTAGTGATCAACAAACCAACTTCAGCAAGCTTGAGCGAAGTATTTGACCAGATGGAAATCGATTACCCAGACGCTTCTGCGGGTAGCCACCAAGTCTTCGATGGCGGCCCGGTTCACCAGGACCGGGGCTTCATTCTGCATCGACCGCCAGGTGAATGGGTATCTAGCATCGAAGTGGGTCCGCAAATTGCCTTGTCGACCTCGCGCGATATTCTTGAAGCAATTGGTCAAGGTCAAGGCCCGAACGATAGTTTGGTTGCGCTGGGCTATGCCGGCTGGGGCGCCGGGCAACTTGAGTTTGAAATGAGCGAAAACGCGTGGTTAAGCGGCCCCGCTCGCGAAGACATTATTTTCGAAAGCGCCCCGGCGGATCGCTGGCGGCTGGCAGCAGCCGCGATGGGTATCGACCTTGACGCGTTGTCTGGAGACATTGGGCACGCCTGAACCGCTCGCATGTCAGAAAAATTTCAAACTATATTGGCGTTTGATTTTGGCAAACGGCGAATTGGCGTCGCTGTTGGCCAAACCCTATCCCGAACCGCGGAACCCCTTACCACCGTGACACAAAAGCCAGCAAACATAGATTGGCAGGCGATAGACAAAATTGTTCGTGAGTGGCGGCCGGACCTTTGCGTGGTTGGCTTTCCAGCAACCGCAGATGGTGGCGAAACGCCGATTCATGTGCAGATCAAGCGATTCGCCGCCACGCTTAAAGAACGTTTCGACGTGCCTGTCGAATTCTGCGACGAACGCCTAAGCTCATACGAGGCCGAACATCATTTACAAGAATCACGGCATGATATTGATGCGCTGGCCGCCCAGATAATTTTGGAAACTTGGCTAAACGACAAGCACTTGGCCAAAAATTAACTACACTCCTGATATGTCAGCAAAGCAGAAACTAAACATTGATGACATCCTGACGAAGTTTACGACCGGTGTCAGTCAGTATATTCAAGATTCATCGTACGACGCGGTGCGGCTTATTGGCATCCGCACTGGCGGGGTTTGGTTAGCGCAACGTATCGCCAGCCAGATATCTGGAATAGAACCGCCCGGCGAGTTGAATATCGCGTTTTATCGTGATGATTTTAGTCGCATCGGGATGCACCCGACGGTAGAGCCCTCGGTATTGCAGTTCGATGTTAATGACAAACATTTACTGCTGATTGACGACATCTTGTTCACCGGCAGAACAGTGCGCGCCGCCATGAATGAGATTTTCGACTATGGGCGCCCAGCATCAATCGGCCTTGCCGTATTGGTGGATAGAGGGGGAAGAGAACTCCCGGTTCAGGCCGATGTCATTGGTACGGAAATCTCCTTGGCACCCAACGAACATGTTAAACTGAACGGACCAGAGCCGCTAAAACTAGAGCTGTGCAAAGTAACGTCTTAATTTCCGCTAATTCGCCCATCCGTCGTTGCACGCTCCATTCTCCATTTATTAGATGCCTTAATACTCCTGTTCCCGAATCGTCGTCTGGTGCTGAGACGGTTATCGCGGCTTACTGTTAGTGAATACGCAGCTAGATTCCGACGGCCGCCTGAAGCACTTCCTCAGTACTGAAAATTTACCGCGATCTTTACTCTTAGAGATTCTCGACAACGCCGAGCGCTTTGCTCCCTTGGGAGAGCGGGCGGTAAAAACGGTCCCTTTGTTGCGCGGTAAAACCGTCGTTAATTTATTTTTTGAACCGAGCACTCGTACCCGCACCACTTTTGAACTTGCTGCTAAGCGCTTATCTGCGGACGTAATGAGCCTTAACATTGAGGCCAGCGCCACTAAGAAGGGCGAGTCTCTGTCTGATACCTTGCGCACCTTGGAAGCAATGCAGTGCGACATGTTTGTGGTGCGACATCAACACAGCGGTGCCGCGGCGTTTATCGCCGGCCAAGTGGCACCACATATTAGCGTCATCAATGCCGGTGACGGACGTCACGCCCATCCGACGCAAGCTATGCTGGATGTATTTACCATACGACGCAACAAACCCGATTTTTCGAAATTGAGAATTGCAATCGTCGGCGACGTTCTGCATTCGCGCGTCGCGCGCTCGGAGATACACGCCTTGAAAACGCTAGGCGTCGAAGAAATTCGAATCGTCGGGCCACAGACTTTGCTGCCACGAAACGCCGAGTCATTGGGTGTGAGCGTGTTCCACCAAATGGACGAAGGTATCGCGGATGTTGATGTGGTGATGATGTTACGGCTGCAACAAGAGCGGATGAAGAGCGCGCTGCTACCGAGCGCGCAAGAATATTTTCAAGAATACGGTCTCACTAAAAAGCGGTTAAGTCTGGCCGCTAAGGATGCCATTGTCATGCATCCGGGCCCCATTAACCGCGGTGTCGAGATTGACTCGGAAGTCGCTGACAGCGATCGCTCCGTTATTCTGCAACAAGTCACTCACGGCATTGCCGTCAGAATGGCGGTCATGTCGATGGCCATTGGCTCCCAGGTAAGTATTTAATGGGCATCTGCTTAAAAGGTGGGCGAGTGATTGACCCCGCTAATCAAATCGATAAGCGAATCGATTTATTCATCGACAATGGCGTCATCGCCGGCTTGGGCAGGGCCCCAAAGGGCTTCTCAATCAAAACCTCTTTCGATGTTTCCGGGAAATATGTCCTACCTGGCCTCGTAGATCTGGGTGCACATTTACGTGAACCCGGTTATGAATCGAAAGCCGATATCGCCAGCGAATTGCGAGCGGCCGTCGCCGGCGGTTTTACTAGCATTTGCTGTACTCCTGACACGCGTCCCGTTATCGACAACGGATCGGTTGTCGAACACATACGCCAACGAGCGAACCGTGAACGAAGCGCGCGCGTATTCTGCTTAGGCGCGTTGACCGCCAATTTGGATGGCGAAGTACTCGCCGAAATGGCCGCCTTGAAGGAAAACGGCTGTATCGCGGTGACCAATCTGAATCAAAAAATCAGCGATACGTCGGTCCTTCGGCACGCGTTAGCCTACGCGGCCAGCTGCGAGCTAAAAGTATTTTTACATCCCTACGAACATTGGCTGCAACGTGATGGCGAAATGCACGAAGGCGAAACAAGTGCACGGCTAGGACTGGCGGGCACGCCGAGCGCCGCAGAACTTATCGCACTCCAACGCGATCTCGTCTTGGTTGCGGAAACCGGCGTAGCCGCGCATTTTTGTCGCTTGTCTTGCGGTGAGAGCGTGAAATTAATTACAGCGGCAAAACGCGACGGCCTACCGATCACGGCGGACGTGGGCATCGCGAATCTGATGTTCGATGAAAGCAATATTTCCGGATTCGATAGTAACTTTCGGGTTGAACCTCCCATCAGAAGCAAAAAGGATAAATCTCGACTGATTAATGGCCTAAAGAACAGCGCGATTGATGCGATTGCATCCAATCACGAGCCGCATGATGCAGATGCGAAACTCATGCCGTTTAGTCAATCCGAACCAGGCATTTCGTTTTTTGATACCTTTTTAAGTGCGATCTTTGAACTCATTGAGTCGAAACGTTTAGATATTTCCGATGCCGTCAGCGCGATTAGTTTGCGACCGAGTCAAATTTTAGGTATCGACGGCGGACACTTGGGCAAGGGCGCACGTGCAGACTTATGTGTTTATGACCCTAAAAAAGCTTGGCAGGTCTGCGCTGAAGAGATTCGTAGCGCCGGAAAGAACACCCCGCTAATGGCTCGGCGGTTCAGCGGTAAAGTGGCGTTAACCATGGTAAATGGGCGAGCTGTTTTCAACGATTTGGATTGAGCTACCCATGGCGCGCGAAGACAGAAACACCATCTTAGTTGAAAATGCTGCCGTTGTTGCCAACACCGAACATGCGGCTGGGCAGCATGTAATCCGCATTAGTGCACCAGAAGTCGCCGCCCGAGCAGAGCCAGGTCAATTCATCCATATCCGCTGTGCAGATAGTTTGCCCATGCGCAGACCGATGTCCATTATGCGAGTTGATCCCACAAACGGCTTCGTTGACTTTCTGTTTAAAATCCACGGTGCGGGTTCAGGTTTGTTAGCGAAAGTGACTACCAATGACACCGTGAGTGTGATGGGGCCCATAGGAAAGCCATTTCGCCGCGAGAAATATCGGGCACACGCGGTGTTAATTGGCGGCGGGGTAGGCATTCCTCCCATGATTTATTTGGCCGAACACATGCGTCAACGAACGGTTAAACCCATTGTTTTTATGGGCTCTGAAATACCGTTCCCGTTCACGCCAAAACCCTCGCAACTATTGGTGTCGGGCATACCCGATGAAGCGATCGCATCGATGCCTCTATTGGAAGACTGGGGCATTCCGAGTCGTTTGGCGACAACGCAAAACTTCGCCGGTTGTTTTGATGGCTTCGTCACCCAACTCGCGGATGATTGGTTGTCATCACAGACTGAAATTGACCGGAACGACATTGAAATATTCGCCTGCGGCCCGACTCCCATGCTGAAAGCCGTGGTTACGGTCGCGCAACGCCACCAGATCGCAAATCAAATTTCCTTAGAAGAATATATGGCGTGCGCAGTAGGCGGTTGCGCCGGATGTACAGTACTGACCGAAACTGAAGGCGTGCAAAAGATGCAGCGTGTCTGCGTTGACGGCCCGGTGTTTAACGGTAACGACGTTATTTTTCAGGTTTAATTGCTTTAGGACCGTTAATTGCGCGGCCGGTCAAGAAATATAGAATCCAGTCAGTCGGGCGTCCACACAAACCTCGAAAAAGTATTGCGCCGTCATGTTGAATCAAACTACGCTAAACCGTTCTCCGAGCATACGGGAACAGCATTCAAGCAACTTACCAATCTAATCAATCGCAATGCAAAACCAATTATTCTCGACTCCGGTTGCGGCACCGGTTTAGCGAGCATCTTGTTAGCCGAACGACACCCGGATCATTGGGTGATTGGTCTTGATAAGAGCGTTCATCGCTTGGACAAACACCGCGCTGAAGCAGCGCCACCCAATTTGT
>JBCCFA010000325.1:0-5274 GCA_039029975.1 Pseudomonadota bacterium | reverse complement strand
GTTGAAGCTTAGTGACGTATTTGCCCCTTGAGGTTAACTTTCTCCCTTACGGTAAGACTAAACCCTTGACTTCAAATCTGTTTGCCGATGCGTTGGCGATGCATTTGGCCCTTGGAATGTATTGCACCAATATTGCCCTCGCTGTGCTTGCCGCGGACTAGTACCAGTTTCCCGTCGCTCTAATCGCGATATCGCCATACCCAGGGTCGAGCAAATTCAGTGCCTCCGGCAATTGCCACTAGACTCGCTGCGCTCCTTGGCACGTGGCACAGAGAAGGCCCGATTGTGGGTGGGGCGATACGCTGCAATAGGCGTGCGCCACTTGGCGAGTCATTTGGGCAACAAGTCAGGCAGCACACTTCACGGCTGAGCACACATGCAAGGAATCGAGTAAGAATGGTCGCAGCATGTGGATCCAAGGATGGGGTTTGAACAAGGCACTTTGCACATGCCAACTCGTCCGACCCCCTGGCATCCAGGCTATCGCTAGTTGCGTCCTGACGGAAGACCTCAAGGCAGCGGCAGCTGCTGCTCAGCTGTCGGTGACGTCAGCAGCCTTCGCCCCACTGGCGGCCGCCTGGGAGGCAGCAATTTGGCGGGCGCGCAAGCGGGCGGGATTGCACCCCGACCCCAGGCATGCCCCCGATACCACCAACTCCCCCAAGCGACCCCACGTGTCTCCCGAACACACCTGCCACGCCCCAGGCCACGGACCCCAATCCCGTATCCACAATCGCACCACGAGTGGCACCTAGCCGGCCAGCAAACGGCTCGTGCACCCCCCCAAAACCACCCCTTCTAGCTGCCCTATGTCCCCGGCCACTGCTTCCATCGCAACCAGCGACGGCGCGTCTTATCTTATTCCTGGGGCCACCATCGGCCGTGTACATTCCCCCCAGCCCAACAGCGATGCCGTGTGTGGAGCCAAAAATCTCGCTTGTTCAGTGCTGTTCTCAAGATATCAAGCGGCGGAGTATATAGCATTTATTCATATATGCAAATATTTGAATATGTATGAATATAGAACCTACAGAATTTATATGCTTTAATGCAGCCATAAGCAGGAGAGACACCAATGCCGGGTCGAGTAATCATCGCGAAAGAGCTTTCAGAAATCTTCAAGCTGCTGGCTCATCCAGATCGAATTCGGCTGATAGAAGAACTGGGCTCCGAGGAAAAAACGGTTAGCCAGCTCGCGGATGACACGAATTTACCAAGCACTAGGGTTTCCCAACACTTGTCCTTGCTGAGAGCACATCGAATAGTTGATGAACGACCGGACGGCCGGCACCGTCTGTATCACTTAACCCAACCAGAGCTAGCAGCTTGGATTGTGTCAGGTTTGGACTTTATTGAAGGGCGGGTTCAGGCGCCGGACGCAAAAGAAATTAAACGCGTAAAAAAACAGTGGGGCGCAAAAGCATAGAGCCGTGAGAAAAAAGCATGCGCTAGAAGCGCGCTGCCGGGAAGCACTAACTCCTACTCCACTTCAGCTAAGCGGCCGGCGATATAAGGGTCGAGCTTCTCCGCAACCGCGTCGTTCACCCGCTGCCGAAGCCCTACAGCCCACTTATATCTTTGCTTTTGCCAATCTTCAAAAAGCTGACTTTCTTGATCCAAGGTTTTTTTACCGATGTCTGTTCGATAAAACGTGAGCAGCTCGCGAATTTCCGTTTCATTGTAGTACTGACTGAAAATTTGATAGTGCACGAACTCCAGACTCGGCTCTTCAAACGCTTGCGCTAAAAAAGAATCGATAGCCTCGTCCATCAGTTCGCGCGGTTTAGCGTCTTTTTCGAAAATTGAGCCTTGCAATGAGTTCAGGGTCGGTACCACGATCAGCTCATGGTAATGTTTGCGAACTTCCTTTTTGAAAGGTCCGATATAACCTGTTTCATTAACGAACTCGAGGATGAGTTCTTTGTGGGTTTCGGAGAGATGGTCTAACGGGCCAGCCCAACTCTGCAAACAAAAAGTTAAAGAGAATAGAGCACTGCAAAGGCAGCAAAAATAGCGCGCCACAGATTTGTGCTTCTTTGATTCTGTTCTGAATGAGTTCATGACCCTTTATCCGTTCAACGTAGACTAACTCTGGCGCGACAAAAATCGTTTACCTTAGCTTAGTGCAATTTAATATAAAACTATGACATTACAACGAAAAATCGGGGGTTTTGGGTGCTATTCCGCACAAGTTTTCCGCTAGCTAGTTTACGATGGGCTATCATTCAGTTAGCAGTCATGAAAAATGCTTACTTAATCAATTTGAGAAAGCTTATGGAATAAACCTAGACCACAGGCCAATCTTGTGGGATGTCATTAGTATGCGATACACAATCATCACAGTCACAATCATTGCGACTCTTGTTTCGACAAGCGCATTAGCCAATGGTCAAACGAAAGAGGAGTGTCTGCGAGCTGCCCAGATCGAGCACACCGTTAACTTATCCAGCGGCATCTACACGGACAAAGCTCAAGTAACCGCGCCACTGCATATCAACCTGCCAGCTACCGTAGATGATCGTGCCTATTTTGAATGCCTAGTTCGAAACCAACTTGTTGATAATGACTCCGCTGAACGATACCTTGCCAGACAAGACGAATGTCGGTCGAAAACCCGCTTGTTGAAAAGCGAAGCCGCGAACGGTGTTGCTCGCATTGGTCAGTTAAAAAGTAATGCGGGTTTCAACGCTTGCATGGAGTTGGATATTGGCGTCGAAGTCCTCGACATAGCAAACTAGGTCTCTCTAGCTATTGCGCTAGTTCACCATCTAATAATCTCGCGTCCTCCAATCGAAACTGGTACTCCTGTTCGATATTCTCAATTTCAACCTGTTTGATGCCGGTAAATGGTTCTAGTTGCAGCATAGAATCCCAAGGTCCTTTGTTAATGAACTTATTAAGCAATTCTTGATTCGCCTGATACATTTCTTCATTTTTCTGATTAGCGTCCGCTAACTGCTGTTGAGTATCCGCAAGTTCCGTTTCTAAGTCCGCTTTTTCTTGGAGAGTCGCTGTATTGGAAGCATCCAGCGCTTTGTATTTACCCACAATTTCTTTCAGTCGGTTTTCAACCCGATCCAGGCGAGACTTGGTGGCGTTTAGAGATCCGGTAATACGGCCTGTTTCTCGTTGGCTGGAAGCAAGCTCCGCCTCAAGATCCGTGTTGGCGTTTTGTTCTCTTTTGAGTTTTCGCTCAATGCCGGCGAGTTCCGCCTGCATTTTGGCTTTTTCCGCCTCCAATGCGCCTTTTTGCTGAGCCAGTTGCCGCAGCAGGCCTTGCGCTCGCGCTAGCGCTTGTTGTAGTTGCGCAGGATCAACCTGTTGCGCACAGATCTGGGTAAAAGGGATGCATAAAATAAAAAGCAAGATAAGCTTAACCGCCGGGCGCTTTGGATTAATACATTGCTTAGTTACTTTCGGTTTCATCGCTCTAGAATCGAGAATTTAAATCAACTTGGAGGCTGTCTATACCGAGCGGCGGGCCATCAATCTCATCACTCGAAAGCCATCGCAAACGAACCCAAGTATCACGTGTGAGACCAAAATGGCCGCCCATGAAATAGCCTTGCGAATCGGTACCGCCAAGATGGAAGTTAGAATCGGTGTAGGCATCCAGCACAGCGTCGCGTTGCATGTAGCGGTAACCGCCGAAGACAGACCAATCGCCGAAAGACTCTATCACGGGCCAGCCTAAGTTAAATTGCACAACATAACCTAAGCTTCTGTCAGAAATTTCAGCGCCGGTCCTTCTAAAAATCTCTCTACGATCGAACCCGATGTTTTTCACGACATCGACAGCGGTAGACAACATCAACGGATGGAATCCTGCGTAACGATACTCTGCAGTTAAGTTGACCAACTGAAAATCGGACGCCAAGGCGAATAAGTTGGTGGTTGGATCCGCATCATTGCGGATATCAAACATGGTGTTTCCTTTCGTCACAGATTCGGGCGCAGTCCAGTCTTTAATCGTGCTACCGAGCGTATTGCGTTGACCGGCGATATTGATGTAATCAAAAAACGCAAAGGCTAAGACAGCACTGTGAAGCTTGGTAAAAGCGAATTCGGCACCCGCTTGCACGCCCCAGATCCATTTGTCGTTGGAAGACCCATCAGCAAACGCAATTTCTCCTTCATCCAATGGGTATGCACCTACCGCCGCAAAAAATTCTCGTCGATGTCCCGTTCGAGCCTCTAAGGGATAAACTTCGGGAAGTGGCAATCGCACGTTGGTGGAGATCCCTTCCATATGGATGTCGTTATCGAATACGAGCTCAGTAACGCGCCAATATGGGTTGCGCGTGCGCCCGCCTTGAACTGACAGCCAAGTACGATCGTCGGCATCCTCCAAATGCCATTGCAAAAACCCACTCTCCATGTTGATTTCGTAGGGATCGCCGGCATTACCCAAAGTTTGATTCAGAGAAATAGGATTTTGCAGGTTACCGGTCGCCATGCTTGCGGACATTAACAAGTTATCGGTTATATCGGTTTCGAACCCAAGACGTAAGCGAAATCTCAGCCGGTGGCGATCTTCAGTAAAGTTAAAAAACGCGTCCGCGCCAGCACGTGTCACGCCGCCGGCGTCATTGATGGCATCGAAATCCGGATAGGCTGTGGCGATGTTGTCATCGGCAAATAGGTCGCTTTGTTCGCGTAATCGAACGTCTCCATACCAACGCATTCGAGTAATCCATTCAGGAAGCGCATCTTTGACTCCCCAACGATCGGCTTTCGCCTTAGCGAGCACATCTTGCGTGACGTCTTCTTTAAGCTCCGCGCGAACCTGTTCGCGAATTTCCTCTTTGACGAATTCTGGAACATACGGAACGCGGACCACTTTTTTCTCACCAGGGTTCGGCTCCGGATCACGAAGTTCGCTCGTTACGGTCGCACCTGGCGCCTTCGCCACATTTTCGGCTGCAGCCTCAATTTTGGCTTTTTCAGCGGCTTGTTTCTTTAAATCCTCGGCTTTATCGGCTGTCAATATCCCTTGTTCGACCAAGGCGTCGACCAAGTTAACGATGGTATTTTTGATCTCTAACAGTTCTTCGCGTTGACCAGCATAGGAATCTGGTGCGATAGCGAGAAACGCTATTGCGAGAAATGCAGCTAGCTGATGGCGCAGGTTGTTCATTGTTGCGACTGACGCGGGCCGTGGGCGAGGATTAAAGAAATCAAGGTCGTTGGATTTTTGATGGTTAATTTAAATGTTTACTTGATGAGGTGTCGGTGGATTAACAGAAACCCAATCGTCGACTAAGGCAACAAGCT
>JBCCFA010000324.1:0-5284 GCA_039029975.1 Pseudomonadota bacterium | reverse complement strand
CGTCGTTGAGCAGTAAATGATGCCCGGTCTTCGAAGTTTCCTGATTAACTTGCCCGCAACGGTCAATTTAATACTGCCTGGGACTTTGCGAACGTCAAAGCGCAAATTTGAGCGGTGTGGCGGGGCTATCACTTTGACAGGTTTGTCCATTTTTGTTCGCGCGGCAATGTCGTCTTGAACGTGGACTGTGGCAGTTGCCGTTAGCGCGAGCACGGTTGGGTTGCCGAGCTTCTCCCGGATATTGCCAAGGCCGAGGTACGCGGGGCGGAAATCGTGTCCCCACTCGGAGATACAGTGGGCTTCGTCAATAGTCAGTAGGGCGGGCGGACTCTTCCGCAGAGCGCGGCGAACGTCTTGGGCTTCCAAGGATTCCGGGGTCGTCAATAACACCAAACTGCCACCGTTTCGAAGCTTCTTTAGTGCCTCGTCTCTGTCGCGTTTCCCGAGCGTACTATCGATTCGGAGCACCTGCACGCCGGCCCGTCTCAGGGCATTTTCCTGATCGCGCATAAGAGCGATTAACGGCGAAATTGTGATTGTGGGTTGATCGACTAAGCAGGCGAGCGTTTGATAGATCAGCGACTTCCCGAACCCGGTAGGTAACACCGCGATCGTGTCTTTACCGTTGAGCACTGCTCGCATCGCTTCGATTTGCTGTGCATGCAATGTTTCTATTCTGAAAGTCGATTTGGCGACGCGTTTGCAATCGCGAATGGTAAATCCTTCGAAACGACTATTAGCTATTTTCTGTTTTTTCTTCGCGACCTGCTTTTTTGCTGTTCGTTTTTTACTAGCAATCTTTGGTTTTGCTGGCTTGCTGGTCTTATTTGGCTGCTTTTTTGCTATTTTCTTTTTTGCCATGCAGGGGTATCAATTAGAGTTATGCTTGCCGCTTAATTTAAAGTGATTGGTTCTTACCTTTCCAAAATAAAGAGTGGAATAAGTCGCGACGTTTTCGCCTGGTAATCTTCATACGGCGGATACAAATCTACCATTTGAGTCCATGCATCGCTGCGCTCGTTACCTTCCATCAAACGCGCGGTTACAGAGAAACTATCAACGCCAACTTGAATACTTACCTTTGGGTTCTCGATAAGATTAAAGTACCAACCGGGCTGAGTTGGTGCGCCACCTTTGGAACCAACAATAATAAAACTCTCGCCACTCACGCCATAAATTAGTGGGTGAACAAATTCGCGGCCAGATTTTCTGCCAACGGTGTGCAGCAATAAACAGGGTAATAATCCTTTGCCTCCCGCCGCTGTTGAGTCCCACATGTGGCCTTCTTTGCCGCCCGATTCTTGGTAGGTTCGCAGATGGTCCGCGATCCAACTAGGCAGCGCGCCTTTATCGACCTCTTTGATCGATTCGTCGACGTCAATCTTACTCATGGTTTAGCTCCCGTGCTGAGTGTTTGAATTGACATCATACCTAAGTCGACGCTCGGAAATAACGACTAAGTTGCGCGCATTGGCCTTGCATATTTGGCAGCCTCCATCGATCAGGAATAGTGTGATACGCGAGTGGATCTAGTTTTCTATGATAACGATTAATTCTTACCACGATTTGAAGCTAAAGTGTCTCCGCTCGATCATGGGTTTCTGCTGGGGAATGCGTAGCAGAGGTGTAAACCGGACGGAAATAAATTAAATCATTATTTACGGTAATGCGAGCTAGCTACTGTTTGATAAATAACTTTGCCATCGCGGATTAAAAACGTATTAGTGCCGAACTCAAATTTGTATTTGGCTGATTCAGCTGTCCACGTAATGTAAAGCAGATCATCTACGCAAACGCGTCCCGTCAGGTCAAACTTGCTACCAGCTGGAATCAGTTCGTCCAGCCACATGTTGAAGAAATCACGCGCGCCCACGAGTCCACGCCAAGTTTTGTCTCCGTAGACCATGAGCGTTTGTTCGGTGTAATCGCTCAAGATGCCGTCCATATCGCCATCGCCGAAAACTTCCAAATGATGATCGAAAACCTCGTCAGGGGTTGCCATTTATTTCTCCTATTTTCTCGTTTGGGTGCTCCGGCTATAAAGCGAACAATACATCGGTACGAATAATATATTTGATACCTTGTCGGATAGGCTCAGAACTATGTACCCTGTGCCAAGGGTGGCCGCCGTGTGGAAAGCAGATTGCGCCGCCAATGGGCGTTGCTATGCGGACAATATTCGCATTCTCCAGTGTTTCTAATGGTTCGAGTGGATCTTTGGGATTTAGATAAAATTCTGTTCGTCCCCCGATGAAGGCATCGCTCAAAAACAAGACGAGCGAGTATTGGCTATATCGATCACCAAACGCATCGCCAATTAATTGTTCATTAACAACGGCGCTGCCAAACCAGGCGCCGTCGGTATGCGGCGCGAAAAAATCTCCTTTGTCGTAGCGGTAATAACGAAACCGTGCGTTTAGTCCTACAGCCGGTTTATCGATCAAAGGAATATCGAGATTTTGGAACGCGAAAGCAGCGCGTTGCCACAAACCATTAACGCTTGCCTGATCCGCGACCCACGTGACGTTATCGTTATGGCGAATCTTGCGCGGTAAGGATACGGCTGCGTCAGGTAAGTAGCCGAGTGTCTCTGTGAGTTCAACCAGCCGGGCACATTCCTCGGGCGATAGTAGATTTAAAATTTGAAAAGTACCGGGAACTTCGGCAATTTTTTTGACTGTTGCGGGTATTGGCGGTCTGGCATCTAAATTGGCGGGATTCGGACTTTTGTTCGCCCACGTCGGTAGCGACGGGTGCTCGGCGCCAGGTTCGCGAGCGACGACGTAAAATTCGTGGTCGTTCGTTAATGTTGCCGTACCTTCCACTGTGCTGCAAAAATCGCTAGCGATGTCTTAGCTAGCGAGCCGTTTTATCTCGCAGAGGTAGGATTTGTTAGCCGTGCAACCACCCACCGGGTCGGCGGAATCGTTGCCGATCATGCGGTTGTAGTTTGCGCCTTCGTCCGATAGCGCATCGTAGCCGGACAGAGATAATTTGTCGCAAGCCTGCCACCAGCCGGCGGTGGCGCGTACCACGCGGGGGTCCAGTCCGTTGGTCAATCTTGCACGCATACGCGCACCAGCATGCGGTGTGCGCACCTCAACCAGTTCCCCTTCCTGAATCCCGCGCGCATCTGCCGTGCTTGGGTGCATTTCTATACGTGGTTCGCGCTCATGTCGGCGCAGGCGACCCACGTGTCTGTATTGGCTATGAATAAAATGTGGCGATTTTGTATCAGTTATCACTAACGGATAGTCAGCCGATAAATCGGGTCTTGAGTAGGGACCCACTGCAGGTTCCACATAGTGAGGGAGGGGGTCGTAACCGTTTGTCGCAAATGTTTCGCAATATAATTCCACGCGCTTACTGGGCGTGCCAAATCCTTTCGGATTCCCATCCGCTGTCTCGGCGTATTTACGATAACGTGGCTTTAACGCTAAGTTAACACCACCGGGAGTGTTCCGCAGCTTTTCAAGTGCCACGCCGCTTGGTTCTAATATATGGCGACACGCGGCGTCGAAATCACCGTCCCAGAAATCGCTGCCGTAACCAAGTCGTTTTGCTAATTCTGTTGCAATCCAGGCGTCCGATTTGCTTTCGCCTAAGGGTTCAATTACCTGCTCGCGAAACTGCAAATGACTAATCGCGGATTGATCCGCGTAAAAGTCTGTTTTCAACCCTTCTCTTTCCCAAGGGGTATTCACTGGAAAGATAATATCGGCATTTTGCGCCGTGGGCGTCATGAACAAATCAGCGTGGGCCATGAAGTCCAACGCTTCAAGTGCGCGTTTGCCTCGCTCACCATCGGCATGCGAGACCAACATGTTTAAACCGAAACTAATCAGCGCGTTGATATCATATGGTTCTTTGTCTAGTACAGCTTTGTAAAATCCATCTGTTGTAATCCAACCGAAGATTGATTCGGGCCCGATGGGTCGCTGTTCTTGCCCAACTGGTTTGGCGTTTAAATCGTCCGGCAATAGCTCTTGTCCGAAAATCGTGTTTACCGGCACTTGCTCAAACATGACGTTTCCGCCTGGCGCATCGAAACAACCAGTTAAGGCGTAGAAGCACTGGATTGCACGTCCCGTTTGACTGGTATTTGAGTGCATTTCCAGCCCCGCCCAGGCGTAGCACGATACTGCCTTGCTCGTCCCAATTATTCGTGCTGTTTCGCGAATTTGATCAGCGTCGAGCCAGGTTATTTCGGCGGCTTTCTCTGGAGGGTGTTCAGCGCAGAGTTTTGCGTAAGCCGCAAAAGCTGGTTCGCAGGTTAATAGATCTTTTTTCGTTTCAAGCGTAATTTCGCCGTGTAACATTAAGTTGTCGCAGATCACTTCATCTATAAAATCGCCGCGATCAACGTCATAGCGAATTAAATTCTCATTTTTTTTGTCCCAGGCAAAACGCAGCTTGCTGCCATTGTCGAGACCCAGGTCGTCTCCGCTCAGCATCTTGTCGGTAGTTTTGTTGATGAGAAAAGGCCCGTTAGTCCATTTTGCGACAAACTCTTTGTTGAAAAGGTTCTCTTCGATCATCACGTGGGCCATTGATAGTGCGAGCGCGCCGTCACTACCTGGCCGCACGCGCAACCATTGGTCGGCTTTTGCGGCAAAGCCCACCCGCATCGGATCCATCACGATCAATTTCACGCCACGCCGAACGGCTTTCGTGATCCGGCGGGCAAATGCCAGCCACGTTGTGCCTGGATTGTGGCCCCACAATATGACGCAGTCGCTGTTCTCTACTTCGCTAGTCGGCATTTGTGTGCCGAAGGTATGCGGATACACAAAGTCTTTCGAGAAATCACACAATTCAATAGAGGCAATCTCATTTGGGCTGCCAACGGCATGCCGCAAGCGTTCAATAAATGGATAACTATCTTGCATCGCCGTGCCAGCGCTAGTCGTTACACTAAACGCGACCGATTCGCTGCCATTTTCTATGGTGTGGTGCTTAATTGCTTCTGCGGTGGTGTCTAAGGCTTCGTCCCAACTGATGCGTTCCCAACCGGGGTCACGAGCGCCCTTGGGTCGGGTGCGTTTCATCGGATAAAGAATGCGCGCATCGCTGTACACGTATTCGGGCGCTGCTTGACCTTTGCCGCACAATGCTTCGCCCGTAGGATGATCTGGGTCAGGTTCAACGGCCACCAATTTGCCATCTTCAACAACGGAGATACAACCGCAGCTTGACCAACATAGTGCGCAGTAACCACGCTGACGGACTTGATTAGGACTGTTCATTACGCAATTCTCCGAAACCCAGTATTCATCTTAGGAAT
>JBCCFA010000323.1:0-5297 GCA_039029975.1 Pseudomonadota bacterium | reverse complement strand
GGTAGATGTTCGCGCGCTTGGATCATAAAAATGAGGTGATCGGCGCCTGCATCAGACCAGCGCTGGATGGTGTCGATTAGCGTGCTGGGGTCGCCAAAACAAAGGCCGCTTGCAGGCGGTTTTTTGGCAGCATCCGGTGCGTTTGGATCGGGTCGCAGAGATCCTAACAAGCCCAAAGCGGAATAATTATTGGCCGGGTAAGCTTCCGAGACTTCAATAGTCTGCCCAGCCATATAACCAAACGTCGCGATCAGTTCATTCCCTTTTTGTTTCGCGTAATCGTCATCGGGGTGACAATACATCCAGTTTGCAACAGCGATTTGGTCGTTCACAAAGCTGCCGACAGGATTACAGTTGCTAACACGCTCTCGATATTGGCGAAATCGCTCAACGTTACGGTCGACGTCTGCAATGCTAAGAATCAACGCGCCCATCCCTCGGTCAGCCGCATCGAGTTCCGTACCCGGCGCGGTAACTGCCACCCACATTGGCGGATGCGGCTGTTGCATGGGCTTCGGTAGGATATTGCGTTCAGGCATGCTGAAGTACGTGCCTTCATAGGCAAATCTTTCCTCGGTCCACATTTTGGGAATGACACGGCAGTATTCATCCCAGGATTTTTTCGTGTCGTCGACATTAGCGTTGAAACCGCCAAGCTCATTCCAAGTGGAGGAGCGGCCGGTGCCAAATTCCACTCGACCACCGGAGAGTAAATCTAAAAATGCCGCTTTCTCGGCCCATCGAATTGGCGAGTGCATTGCAGGCACACAGGTCCCTATGCCAAACCCGACTCGAACGTTTTTAGTTTCCCGAGCCACGGCCGTGAGAAACATGTCGGGGCAGCTCGAGTGACTGTATTCTTCCAGAAAATGGTGTTCCACACACCACACGCTGTTAAAACCGATCTCATCCGCGTAACGACATTGCGTGATCGCGTTTTCATAAACCGCCAATTGGTTTTCGGTATTGAATGGTCGGGGAGTTGATAGCTCGTAGAACAATCCAAACTTCATAGGTGCTTATCCTTTGTAATAAATGCCTAACGCCAACTAGTCTTCCAGATGGAGATTAATTCGGCGATTGTGTTTACCCTTTTTTTCGACCTTCCCAACTCGAACATTGCCGATTTCGGCAATGTTGGCAACGTGCGTACCGCCACAGGGTTGAAGGTCGATATCTTTTACATTAACCAAACGAACTTTACCTTGACCCATCGGTGGGGCCACCGACATTGTTCGCACCAAGTCCATATTGTGTTGCATTTCTTCATCAGTAATCCATTCATAGCTGACTTCGCTTGTCTCGGCGATGAGCGCATTCAATGATTCGCTGAGCTGCTCCTTATCAACACCGTCACTCATGTCGAAGTCTAAACGCCCCTTTTCTTGGTTCATCGAGCCGCCGGTCACATCGAACGGCACGAGCGAACACAATAGATGCAAACAAGTGTGCATACGCATGTGCCGATAACGGTACGGCCAGTCGATTGTTGCCGTTACGGCACTTCCGACGGGACACGCTTGTAGATCAGTAATATCGCCAAGGCGATGCTCAATGCCAGAAGCGGTTTTTCGTGTGTCCGAAATCCTAATGTTAGACCCGCTAGATAAACTCAGTAGGCCGCGATCACCGGGTTGGCCGCCGCCCTCTGGATAAAATACCGTCTTATCGAGAATCAGTCCGCCCTCGCTGTGCGCGATGATTTGGGCGTTACACTGCTTTAAGTAGGCATCGTGCCGAAATAGTTCTTCGGTCATTTGGTTTCAATCAGCATTTCGCGGTAGCGACCTGGTCCCACATTTTTAGCACTATGTGTAGCGGGAATTCGATAGCTAGGGTCGTCGCGTAGCACCAATTCGTCTTTGTCTAAATGTAATGCCACGACGTCTCCGTCGTTTAGTTCTAAGGTGCCGAGGTCGTTCTTGTTTTCGTCAAACACCTGCAGGGTGGTGCCATCTAACACATAAAAAATGTACTCATGTTCGTGCGTGTGCACCGGTGTTTCCTCGCCGGGTTCTAGCTCAAATTCCCATACTTTAATTTTCTCGTCTTCGAAAACTACGGTTGTGCCGACGCCTGCCATGTCGATTTCTCCTCAGGAGCTTTAGGTTGGGTCGCAAAACCCGAGCCCATTCCTCAAACAGTAGCTACTTCGTTATTGGATGCACTTATAAATCGTATTTACTGGTTTCTCGAACACCTTCCGTACGAGTGGTTCGAACGTCTTTAAATCGAGATCAGGTTTGTCGGCGTCAAACGCGGGGTTGTCATAATCGGCGATGAACTTTGCTGTGTAATCAAAGTAGGGCGAGTCTTGGAATTGATCGCGCATATTGCGATCCATGCCGAGATGATGAAAAAAATTGTAACCCTGAAAAATACCGTGATGTTTAATCATCCAGTGATTTGCTTCGCTGACGAATGGTTGCAAAATCGCCGCGGCAACATCTGGGTGGTTATAGCTGCCGAGCGTGTCGCCGATATCGTGCAGTAGGGCGCAGACGATATACTCGTCATCTTCGCCGCCTTCAGCGGCTAAATCTGCAGTCTGTAAAGAGTGTTGCAAGCGGTCGACCGGAAAACCGCCGTAGTCGCCGCCAAGTAACTCGAGATGCGCGAGAATTCGATCGGGTAGACCTGCCGAAAATTTCTTGTGTTCGGTCATGATGCCCTGCCAGTCGTCAAAGCTGCCCTCGGATAAGGCTTTAAAATTAACTTCTCGATTCATGTCCGTCGCCTTTAATTGTTCAGATAGTGTTGTTACCGAGTATAACTGGCTCGTTTCAGGCATTAAACTGAGAGTGTGTTGTTTCGGGTATTGATGCATCGCAATATACTGCCCAGAGGGCACGCACCATATGAATATCACAAAAGCTCGTGCTGTTAGTTTGATCTGCCTAATTGCGGCCGGCGAAATGATTTTCAGTTTGCCATTTCACATTACGCGATATTTTCGACCCACTTTCCTAGCAACGTTTGGGCTAACCAATGCCACCTTGGGCGATATTTTTGCCGGCTACGGTTTGGTGGCAATGGCCGCCTATTTTCCGGGCGGATTACTTGCAGATCGCCTTCCAGCTCGCTTGCTGATCACGCTGTCTTTAATCGCAACTGGCGTCGGTGGCTTGTATCTACTGACGTTTCCGAGCGCCAACGGATTGCGATTTTTGTTCGCATATTGGGGCTTAACCACCATTTTATTGTTTTGGGCAGCATTATTGCGTGCGACCAGGGAATGGGGGGGGCTACAGCAACAGGGGTTGGCTTATGGTTTATTGGACGGTGGACGCGGATTGATGGCGGCACTCGCCGCATCGATTGCGGTATTTTTATTTGCGCTAATCGCGGGTGATCAGGGAGCTGATTTAACGCCAGCGCAACGCGTCGACGGCATGCGGGCAGTTATCATGTGTTACACCGCGTTGACCTTTCTCACCGCGCTTTTTTGCTGGTTATTCGTCGAGAAACCAAGCGCGCCACCTGAGATAAACGATGAACCATCCCCTCGATTAACAGCAATTCTAACGAATCAATCGATTTGGTTGCAGGCGGTGATCGTTCTTACCGCTTATTGTGCTTACAAAGGTTTAGACAACTACGGTTTGTATCTCGTAGATGTGCTTGGTGTTGATGAATTGAAGGCGTCTCAGTTTATGGCCGCAACCGCTTACCTCCGGCCCCTTGGCGCAATCGCCGCAGGTTTATTGGCCGATCGGTTCCGCGCCAGCACTGTTATCGTGGTGTTGTTCGCATTGTTGACAGCGATTTACTTATTCGCCGCCACCAACGATCTTGGCTCGGTGGGTTTCAATTTATTGCTTGTGAATCTTGGCGTGAGTTTTCTCGCAGTATTTGCTCTCCGTGGCGTTTACTTTGCCTTGCTAAATGAGATGTCGATCGCAACCAAGATGACCGGCACTGCAATTGGTGTCGTATCAGTTGTTGGTTTCGCACCCGATGTATTCTTTTATTCGATCACGGGTCGAATTCTTGACCACTTTCCAGGCGCACAAGGGCATCACTATTATTTCTTGTTATTGGCCGCCATCGGGTTAATTGGTTTTACCGCGTCTCTTTTTTTATTCCGTCGCGTGAAACTGCAAAACGCGGCACCGCAAAAATTTTGACCTATGCTTAGCACTATTCGCCTAAATCACTAATTGGGGTCAACATGCAGAACACCGACAACGTTATTCACGAGACCGAAGCCAGTAAAGTTAATGGCTGGATTGTGCTGCCGTTTTGGGTACTGCTTTTATTTGTCGCGGCCTTTTTATTTTTCGGGCCTATCATTTTTAGTAATGGTGATCCGAGTGTATTGGCGATTGTGGCGGCTCCGATATTGTTCTTTCTTGCAAAGGGTTTTTTCATTCTTGAGCCAAACGTCGCGGCCGTGATGACGTTTTTTGGTAAGTATGCAGGTAGCGTGAGAGAAGACGGGTTCTTTTGGGTAAATCCCTTCTATAAAAAGGAAAAAATATCTTTGCGTGCCCACAATTTGAATACACCAACCTTGAAAGTTAACGATGCGTCGGGCAATCCAATTGAGGTGGCGGCGGTGGTTGTTTGGCGCGTTTATGACACTGCAAGGGCGGCGTTCGACGTAGAAGACTATATCGATTACATCACCGTCCAGAGCGAATCGGCTGTTCGGCAGGTCACCAGTTCTCGGTGGTATGACGGTGATGAAGACGGCGAGAATTCCCTGCGAGGAGACCTAGATGGGGTATCCCGCATGTTGAGCGAAAGCATCCAGTCCCATTCGTCATTTGCCGGTTTGGAAATTCTCGAAGCCCGAATCTCTCATCTTGCCTATGCACCTGAGATTGCGGGTGCCATGCTGCGGCGGCAACAGGCTGTTGCCGTGGTTGCCGCCCGCAAAGAGATCGTGGAGGGCGCAGTCAGTATGGTGAAAATGGGTGTTGAGCAACTGGAGCAAGATGGTGTGGTGAGTTTAGACGCCGCAGCTCGGACCAAGTTGGTGACGAATTTAATGACGGTTTTAGTTGGCGAACAGGAAGCCACGCCAATGGTATCCGTGAGTAGCGAGTGAGCCCGAGTGGCGGGACGTGATGCGGACATCTAAACCGAACCTATTGCCGTTTGTTGCGCTAAGCACGATTGCGATGCCCATGCTTGTTGGTGGGATTTTGGGGTTTGTTTCGCCTGAGACTCTCCCCTGGCCACCCAATCCCACACTCAATTGGGCGCTATTGATAGTCGGCGGTTTGTTGGATGGTGCCGCAGTTGTGATATTGCTACAAGAACTGCGGCGAGTTCGAGCGCGCTAACACTCG
>JBCCFA010000322.1:0-5300 GCA_039029975.1 Pseudomonadota bacterium | reverse complement strand
GACCACGGCGGCTGGCTTATCGGTAGCAATCCCAACGCTAATGTTTCACCGCTTTTTTCGCAGCCGGGTAGATGGCTATGTGGTCACGATGGAACAAGAGGCTTTAAAACTGGTTGAAGTGCTCCATGGCACCCGTGACCAGTTATCAGATAGTCCAGAATAGCGCGCGCCGTGAATTTCAAACCAACAAATGAGCAAGAAGTTGACGTGAATATCACGCCGTTAATCGACGTCGTATTCTTGCTACTGATTTTCTTCATGGTTTCAACCACTTTTGTGCGAGAGTCAGAGATAGACTTAACTTTGCCGGAAGCAAGCGAAGAATTGCGCGACGAACCGGTAGATAAAATTGATATCGCAGTTGACAAAAACGGCCAGTATTTCGTCAATGGTAAAGCGCTGATTAATTCACAGCTAGAAACAATGAAGGCCGCGTTGCGTGAGCAATTAAGCACGGAGGGCGATCCACTGGTGATTATTAGCGCTGATGCTGAAGCCAATCATCAGGCAGTGATTACTGTCATGGATGCCGCCCGCCAAGTTGGTTTGGTTAGGATTACTTTTCCCACCCAAATCCGCGATGAAGAGCAAACATCGAACTGAGCATGTGCTGTAGCTGGCAATAGTTGTTACACCCCATCGATTGGAATAGTTTGTGCGCGAGTTGCTAGAAAAAATATGGTACGGGCGACATCCTGCCGCGGCGCTACTTGTTCCCTTCTCGCTAATCTACCGCTGCGTTATTGCAATTAGACGTAGCGCTTTTAAGAGCGGCCTATTGGCAAGCTATCGGGCGCGTGTCCCCGTTATTGTGGTCGGTAACCTAACGGTTGGAGGTACGGGGAAAACACCCTTAGTCATTTGGCTGGCCAATTATTTGCGGACCCAAGGGTTTCAACCTGGCATCATTAGTCGTGGATATCGCGGCAACGCAAAATCCTGGCCGCAACAAGTTCGCCCGGATAGTGACCCGGCAATCGTGGGTGATGAAGCCATTGTGCTGGCGCGGCGCACGGGTTGTCCGGTGGCAGTGGGGCCAAATCGATCGCAGAGCGTCGAAGCCTTACTCGAGTATTCGAATTGTGATGTTATCGTTAGCGATGATGGCCTCCAGCATTACCGACTTGCGCGCGACGTCGAAATTTTGGTCGTGGACAGCGTACGTCGGTTTGGCAATCGTCGTTGCTTGCCCGCAGGGCCGCTAAGGGAACCGCTCGGTAGACTCACAGAAATAGAACTCACCGTGAGCAATGGGATTGCCAGCCGCGGTGAGTTCGAAATGAAAATTTTGCCTAGGAAGCTGTATTCGGTAACTGAATCTGGCGTCACGATAGGTTTAGAAGATCTTGCCGGAAAAGCCGTGAATGCGGTCGCCGGCATCGGAAATCCCAGCCTTTTTTTTGACATGCTTCGGGGAAAAGGCATGCGCGTAAACAAACATCCTTTTCCAGACCACCACGAATTCAACGACTCTGACTTTCAATTTAACAGCGATTCACCGATTGTCATGACTGAGAAGGACGCGGTAAAGTGCGAGCGCATGAATCTCAGCAACGCGTGGTATCTGGGCATCGACGTTGAAATGCCGACGGTGTTTGAACATCGACTTGCGGCGGCACTTAAAGAGGCGAATTATGGATAAAAAACTGTTAGACATTTTAGTTTGTCCGGTCACGAAAGGGGCACTGATCTACGACCGCAAGAATCAAGAACTGATCTCCAAATCGGCTAAATTAGCTTATCCCATCAAAGACGATATTCCTGTGATGCTAGAAAGCGAAGCGAGAGAGCTCGGCGAAGAAGAATTAGAGCAGTACAGATAGACGTTCAAATAAAGTCGCCGTGAGTTTCAAGGTCTACATTCCAGCGCGTTATGCGTCATCGCGATTGCCGGGGAAACTGCTCAAGCAAGTGGGCGATAAACCATTGCTAGCCTGGGCGTATCAAAATGCGCTGCAAAGCGGGGCAGATGAAGTTGTTATTGCCACTGATCACGAACTCATTGAGAAAGCAGCGGTAGGGTGGGGCGCTAAAGTCGTGATGACCGACCCAAGTTTGCAATCGGGTAGCGACAGAATCGCCGAAGCCACCAAACTCAATCAAGAATCGCCGGATCAGCTTATCGTTAATCTTCAGGGCGACGAACCGTTGTTGCCAGCCGCTGTCATTAAACAGGTGGCGGAACTCGGGGGTGACGAGGCGTTGGACATTGCAACGATCTATGAGAAATTTGCCTCTGTTGAAGAAGCGCAAGATCCCAATGTGTGTAAAGTGGTGCCAGACGCGTCTGGTAGAGCACTTTATTTTTCGCGCGCGCAAATTCCATTCCAGCGCGATGAGTCAGATCAGGGCCCGTTATTAAAGGCCCTGCGCCGGCATGTCGGGATTTACGCCTACTCCGTTGGTTTTCTGCGTCGCTATGTTGAGTTACCCCAATCGGACTTGGAGAAATTGGAAAGCCTTGAGCAATTGCGCGCGCTCGAAAATGGTTACAGCATTGGTTTACAAAAAGCGACCGAGCCTTGTGGGTTCGGCATCGACACCCAGGCCGATTACGAACGACTGTGCGCGATGACCGATTGATGTTTTGCGAGTGAGCAGATCATCAAAATTTCCGTCGGTGATGTTTGTTTGCACCGGTAACATCTGTCGATCACCATTCGCAGCCGGCCTCTATGCCTATATCGCCGACGACCCCGAGACGCGGAGTGCCTCTGCCGGCATGGCAGCTGTTATTGATGCCAGCGCAGATCCGATCTGCAAGGAACTTGCCGAAGCGCATGGCTTTGAACTGAATGCGCACCGGGCGCGGCAAATCGAGACACTCGATTATTATCGGTTCGATTATTTAATTGCGCTTGATTTGGGCCACTACGATTTTTTGCAGGCGACTAAGCCTGCCGACTGCGAGACGCAAATTCAGACGTTGCTAAGCTTCTCTGCTGACTGTAAGGCGGTCGAAGTGCCTGATCCGTTCGGGCGTAAGCTTAAAGACTACAAACGAGCGGTGGATTTGATTGAAATTGGCGTGCGGGCAATGATGACTGCCCTGAAATGAAACCGAGCCCCTTATCTCTCGCGATAAGTGATTCGACCCTTGGTTAAATCGTAAGGGGTGAGTTCTACCGTGACGGTATCGCCAGTTAGAATTCGAATGTAATTTTTGCGCATTTTGCCCGAAATATGGGCAGTTACCACGTGGCCGTTTTCGAGCTCTACGCGAAACATGGTATTTGGCAAGGTTTCGATAATCTTGCCTTGCATTTCGATGTGATCTTCTTTTGCCATAAGTCCTCTAGGATGGTGGCGAGTCGCCGACCCGCTCGTTAGCTAATTTCAACCCCGCATTGTGCCTGATCCAGCTCGCGCCAGTAAAGCCCGGTGGGCCTGGGTGTATCACAATTGCGGAAGCTTGCTGATGGAAGTGACGGGCGAACGTTCAATTGAAGGTCAATTATCGCGCCATGTCCCGTCTACAAATTTCTGATGAGGTTGGTACTCGGTTTTGTAAGACATCTTTTTGCAGTCTTCAATCCAGTAACCGAGATATAACCATTGGAGTCCTAATTCGGCAGTAAGTTCAATTTCTTTGAGGATCGCATAGCGACCCAGGCTAAGGGCTTCTAAATCTGGGTCGAAGAACGTATACACCGCGCTGAGACCATCATCGAGTATGTCGACGACCGCGACGGCCGCCAAACGCTCGTCGAGACGGAATTCTAAAAAACGGGTGTCGGCCCAAGACGTTGTCAGGAAATCCATATAGCTATTGGGATCGGGGTCTTCCATACCGCCACCGGGGTGCCGATGTTCAATGTACTTAGCATACAAGGCGAAATGTTCTTCCTCGTATCGTGGGGGTTTTTCAACCATAACCGCTGCTGCGTTCTTACGAATCACGCGACGTTGTCCGCGGTTTGCTTTGAATCGCGCAACGGGAATTCTAATCGGCACGCAAGCTGAGCAAGTAGGACACCGCGGGCGATACACATGTGCGCCGCTTCGGCGAAATCCATGTTGCGAAAGTAGGGTATAGGAAGCTTGATCCGGTCGCACTCTTGGATCGACAAACAAGGTCACCGCATTTTTACCTGCAAGGTAGCCACAATCGTGCGGCGGCGTGCGGAAAAATCCGAGTGGATGAATTCTTGGCGGTTCAGTCATTGGTAGTGCGCTGTCCGGAGAGTTGCCATGCCTCTTTCGATGGTGATTGGCGGGTTAAATTTCTCAGTGCCCCCAGAAATGTAGAACGAGGAATCAAAGAAGCGCCCATCGTCGATAAATGCGGGTTGTGAATCTGACAATCGATTAAACCATATCCCCACTCGTATAGGTACTCGGATAGTTTCACCAAGGCAACTTTAGACGCATCACTGCGCCGGCTGAACATAGATTCGCCAAAGAATACCGAGCCAAGCGCGATTCCGTAGAGCCCACCAACCAATTCGTCCTCGATATAGCACTCTACTGAATGCGCATATCCGGCGCGATGTAAGCGGGTATAGGCGCTGCGCATTGATTCGGTGATCCAAGTGCCTGGACTTTTTTCTCGGGGCGCGGCGCAGGCGTCGATCACCCCGGCAAAATCCATGTCCAGGGACACATTAAACTGCGCTTTATTTAACGTCTTGCGCAAGCTGCGGGAAATTTTGTGCTCGCCCGGCACCATCACGCTCCGTTCGGCAGGGCACCACCACAGTATCGGTTGGCCTTCGCTAAACCAGGGAAAAACACCCTGCGCATAAGCCGTGAGTAAGGAGTCTTCGCGTAGATCGCCGCCAGCCGCTAGCAAGCCATCCGGATCGTCGAGCGCAGTTTCCGCATCCGGAAAAGTGTCAACCAGCTGGTTCGTCACTAAGGAAAGCAATGGTTCCATTGCGCGCAACCTAGTCGGATTGTCGATAAGCGCTGTGCTCACCTAAATTGTCAATGTACTCATTGATCATTTTCGTTTCGCGGCCAAGGAATTCATCAATCGCCTTACTAAAACCTGGATCGCGAATTAAATGGTTTGACCACGTGGTTACCGGTTCAAAGCCGCGCATGATTTTGTGTTCGCCTTGCGCGCCAGCGTCGAACGTACTGAGCTTTTCGCGGATGCAAAAATCGATGTTTTGGTAATAACACAACTCGAAATGCAAATGGTTAAAGTGTTCGCGGCATCCCCAATGGCGGCCGAAGAGGGTAGTTGTGCCGCGCATGCAAAACGATCCGGCGATGTACTTTTCTTGATCTTTAGCTAGCACTAGTAGGGGCGCATTCGGCATGGCTTCGGATAGGTAGTTAAAAAACGCTTCGGT
>JBCCFA010000321.1:0-5341 GCA_039029975.1 Pseudomonadota bacterium | reverse complement strand
CGCAAGCGTCGCGAGCTGTCCAGCAACGCCATTCAAACACCTTAATTGCTGGTGAATTCTCAGACACGAGGAAAAATTCATGGCGCGTACAAGCGGGTGAAACGTTGCATACGCTGCGATGGAATGGCAAAAAAAACCCGCCGTGCAATTGGCGGGTTTCCTTTTTCACAAACAATAAAGAATGCCGAGACGGCAATACTTGTCGGCTAGATAGGATCCCAGCTAAAAATATCTGCAGAGCGATCCAAGGGATAAAAGCCGCTTTCCATCGCCGGGCGCATTTGTTCGGCGATTGTTTCCGGCGTCCATCCTTCGCCACGGTGTACTGAGCGCAACGGACGATTTTGCGAGAACAAGAAAATTTCGTTCATGCGCACGCCAAATATTTGCCCGCTAACACCAGCGGCAGCGTCACTCGCCAGAAAAACTGCCAATGGCGCCTGTTGCGCTGGGGTCATTTGCTTGATTTTCGCTAGTCTAGCTTGTTGTTCCGGCGTGTCATCCGGGATGGTGCC
This sequence comes from Pseudomonadota bacterium, assembly GCA_039029975.1. Lineage (GTDB taxonomy): Bacteria > Pseudomonadota > Gammaproteobacteria > JBCCFA01. The sequence continues at coordinate 4,826 of JBCCFA010000321.1, read as the reverse complement.
AATCATACGACTCCAAGCGAACGGCGAGATGCAATTCGACCGCACATTGTAGCGAGACATATCTAATGCAATGCCTTTCGACAGGCCCACAATACCAAGTTTGGCTGCGGCATAGTTTGCTTGACCAAAATTACCGATGAGTCCCGATGTGGACGTGAAGTGAACGAACGCGCCACTTTCTTGCTCGCGAAAATAGGTCGCAGCCGAGCGACTCATGTTAAACGCCCCCTTGAGATGCACGGCGATAACGGAATCCCAATCCGGCTCGCTCATCTTATGAAAAATTGTGTCCCGTAAAATACCCGCGTTGTTCACCACGATATCAATTTTGCCGAAGGCATCGATGGCGAGTTTCATCATTTCCTCGGCATCTTTGCGTTCAGCAACCGACCCGCCGTTTGCCACCGCTTTGCCCCCAGCACCGGCGATTTCATCGACGACTTCTTGTGCAGGTCCTCTGTCTGCGCCGCTGCCGTCTACGTTGCCGCCGAGGTCGTTCACGACCACACTGGCACCGTGCTTAGCCATTAACAAAGCAATTTCTTTACCGATTCCGCGTCCCGCGCCGGTAACGATGGCAACTTTGCCATCGAGCATCTTTTCATCGCTCACTCATCTTCTCCCAAATTTTCGTCCCCGCATTTTATGCGCTTAGCGATAGTGTGTCATGGTCCAGCGCGCTGGTTTTCTTTTAGCGCCCGCCCAGACGCGTTCGTCGAAAACCGTGGTAATCTTCAAGTCGGTTGTAATGAATTGACTTATTGAAGGACTATCAATAATGGCATCGCGAACTGGTTTTTTTCACGACGAGCGCTGTTTGTGGCACAGCACAGCGGGTTTGTTTTCACTGTTTTTACCAGTTGGCGGATGGGTGCAACCGCCGGCCGGCGCTGGGCTGGCGGAATCGCCAGAAACAAAGCGGCGAATTGTCTCCCTGCTAGAGGTCTCAAGCCTTGCCGAAGTCGTCACGCGTTTGTCTGCACCGAGCGCGAGCGAAACCGATTTATTACGAATTCATCCCCAATCGTATTTAACAGAATTCAAATCCGCCTCAGATGACAAAGGCGGTGAACTAGGTCCAACCGCGCCGTTTGGCCCAGGTGGCTACGAGATAGCAAAGGTCTCGGCGGGTCTCGCGATTGCGGCTGTCGATAGTGTTTTGAGCGGCACTTTGGATAACGCATACGTAATGTCGCGGCCACCGGGTCATCACTGTCTACCCGATCAACCCATGGGGTTTTGCTTGCTTGCAAATATCGCTATTGCTATTGAAGCGGCTTTGAGCAAACACGACGTTAAGCGTGTCGCGGTAGTCGACTGGGATGTGCACCATGGCAACGGCACCCAGGCGTGTTTTTACGACCGTGACGATGTGCTCACGATTTCTTTGCATCAAGAAGGTTGTTTCCCACCAGGGTATAGCGGCGCCGACGAACGCGGTGAAGGTAAAGGGGAAGGCTATAATATCAATGTGCCTCTGCTACCTGGTGGTGGCCACGACGCCTATCTGTACGCCATGGAAAAAATTGTGGCGCCTGCTATTGACGCATTTAAACCAGATCTCATCATGGTTGCCTGCGGATTCGACGCGAACGCTGTTGACCCGCTTGCGCGAATGATAGCCCACAGCGGTACTTTTGCCGCGCTTACGCGCGAGATTCAGGCGCTCGCCAACAGCCACTGTGACGGACGTTTGGTGATGGCGCACGAAGGCGGTTACGCAGAATCGTGCGTACCTTTTTGTGCACACGCGGTGCTAGAGGTGCTAAGTGGCGTAAAGAGTGACGTCGAAGATCCAACGCTCGAAATGTTTACCGCCTGGCAGCCAAATCAAAGGGTCGTTGAATTGCAACGCACGATGATCGATGAAATGGCAAGTGTCTTTGTGCCAAGTTAGATTCAGCTGCGCTAGTCACGAAAGTAGTCTTTTTCGACATCGTCCGTGATTTGCCGGCATCGCCGATTACGACAATGTGTATGTGTTTTGTCAGATATGACTCGATATGCGTATCATTAGAAGATTAATTGGGGAGCCCAGGAGAGCAAAAAAATGGCAACAAAAAAACTAAGATTTGGTTTGTGGTACGACTTTCGCAATCCACCACAATGGCAGCGCGATAACACAGCGCTTTATCACGCATGTTTTGATCAAATCGTTCGCGCCGAAGATTTAGGCTTTGATGATATTTGGCTATCAGAGCACCATTTCTTGGAGGATTGCTATTCGCCATCAATGTTAGCTATTGGTTGCGCCATCGCGGCGCGTACGAAAAAAGTAGACATTGGTACTAGTGTGCTGTTGCTACCGTTGCACGATCCGGTGCGGGTCGCCGAAGACGCCGCGACCCTTGATGTGATTTCTGGCGGGCGATTACAACTCGGCTTAGGCGTGGGCTACAAAGTAGAAGAGCTCAAAGCTTGGGGTGTCGAGCCAAAGTCACGCGGCGTGCGCATGGATGAAGGTATTGAGATTATTCAACGTTTGTTTGCCGGTGAACGGTTCAGTTTCCACGGCAAATATCATCAGTTTGAAGACATTCAGCTAAGACCGATGCCGGTGCAAAATAATCCACGCTTGTGGATTGCTGGCTTTAGTAATGTTGCGGTTCGCCGCGCGGCACGCGTTGGAGCGGGTTATATTGCAATTGGACCGGTGGGACCGTTCACGCAGGTTTATCGCGAAGAGATCGAAAAGCAAGGCAGGAATCCGGACGAAGGTGAAATCGCCGCCGGTTATGCGTGGTTACACGTTGCCAAAGATCCTGAAAAGCGCTGGAGCGAAGCGGTTGAGCACTTAGCTTATCAACAAAATGAATACGGCAAGTGGTTTAGCGCAGCCGGCATGGACTTCATTCAACCTGTTGAAGCAACGCGCGAGTCGATCGAAGGTAACGAGTGCTACATTGTCAGTCCCGAACAAGCCTGCGAGATGATCGAAAAATACGTTGGGGCAACTGGCTGCGAACGCTTCTACACGTGGGCAGTGCCGCCCGGCATGCACCCCAGCTGGAGCGATGAGCATATTGAGCTGATGGCGAAGGAAGTGATACCTAACTTTCGCTAGGTTTGAGAATCTAAGGGCAAGGTTAGCGCGCAACGCGCGCATACCTTGCTCCTAGTCCATCTTTTGTTGGGCGATATAAGTGTCCAGTTCGGCAATCATTTCTCGGGCTTCATCGCCCTCCGGGATGTTTCGGCCTGAATCGCGCCACTCTACCGCCGACTTAAATCCGTGCGCTTCGGCGTGACGGCGAAACCACATGCCCTCGGGGTTGTGCCGGGTAATGCCATCAAACAGCGTTGCCAACGTTTGGCTAGACAATAATCCCATTCTCTCAATCGCTTCGTTAACGACCATCTTTTGCATCATTGCCATACCATGTGGCACAGCAGCGATTGATTCGGCGAGCTGCCACACGGTTTGTTCGAGCTGCTCGCCAGGCACAGACTCACCCACCAAGCCCCAAGCAGCCGCCGTCTTGCCATCAATCAATTGACCAGTGAGAAGCATTCGTTTTGCGCGCTCCGGTCCCAAACGGTAAGTCCAATGTGCGGTGGTGGGGCAGCCCCACACGCGGGTTGGCATGTACCCGATGCGCGCATCGTCTTCCATGATGATTTGATCACAACACAGCGCAATGTCGGATCCGCCAGCAATAGCGTATTTTTGGACTTTCGCGATAGTGGGTTTATGCGAATGCCAAAGGGACATGAAGTCGTCTGTGTAGCCGCGCATCGTGCGATAGTCCATCATGGGATCCCACGGTTGGGCTTCTTGCTTGCAGGCGTGTTCAGCCAATGCGGCGAATGCCGGAATATCGTAGCCCGCGCAAAATGCGGGTCCTTCACCTTCGAGAATAATGACATGAATTTCATCTACAGCATTGGCGAGTTCGACTGCCTGCCGAATTTCTTGCGCAGTATTAAGACCGATCGCATTTAGTTTTTCCGGTCGTGAAAACGTAATTCTTGCGATGCGGGTATTTTTTGCGTCCTGCGAAATTTTTAGCGTAGAGAAGCTATCATTCGCTTTGGTAATCTCATTTGACATGTCAATTCCTCATGGCTTGATTTAAGCTTGAGTGGTTTTAGACGTTAGCGCTAAGTTAGTTTGCCACAGATAATCGTCGCGTGGCGCACATTGAACAACTCGTAAAGGCAGATGAACGATAACTATTCAGATGTAATCGAATTTTGGTTTGGTGACGATTTAGCCGATATTGAAAAAACGCAATCGTTAGCTGATCGCTGGTTCAAGAAGTCTAATAAATTCGACGATGAAATTAGACTACGATTCGCCCACCTGCCTGATCGCGCTAAAGAGGGAGACCTTTCGCATTGGCTAATTGTTGACGATGGCCTGCTGGCGACTGTGATCACCTTAGATCAATTTCCGCGAAACCTTTTTCGGAATAGCCCTCAGGCGTTTGCCTATGATGCGTTGTCCCTGGAACGCGCGGAGCAGGCTATGGCGCTTGGGTTGTCTGATCGATTGCATCCATTGAAAGCCAGTTTTCTTTTAATGCCGTTCGAGCATAGCGAATCTCTCACCCATCAACAGTTATGTGTCGACGCAATGAAACGGATTGCAGCGCGTTCGCCAGAGGTATGGCAAGATAGAATTCAGGCCTTCCTACGGTATGCTGTTGCGCATTATGAAATTATCGATCAATTCGGGCGCTTTCCTCACCGTAACGAAATTCTGGGGCGCACTTCGAGTGAGGAAGAGCTCAAGTTTTTGGAATCTGGGCGAGGTCGGTTTTAATGAGTGATTTTGAAAATGAATAGCGAGTCTTCTCAATCTTTACCGGTAGTTTGGGGAATTG
>JBCCFA010000320.1:0-5342 GCA_039029975.1 Pseudomonadota bacterium | reverse complement strand
GTCAAATGTTAACCATGCAAAAATAACGTTGGGCGAAAACCAACCCGCAATAAACCACATACCAGATGAGTAACTGATTGCGATACGGTTCGTCCCATAAGAAAGCAACGGCACCCGTTACCGCGGGGATATGGATAGTCCATATCCACCTGCCCGCCTGCAGCAGCAAACGCAAGCTCTCTGATTCGATTGTTTTTAGTGCAGAACTAGACATGGGGATTTGGGCTGAACTCGCCGTAGCATATACGAAACCGGAATGTTCAAAGCCGATTACGGAAATATTTCCGCTAAATAGTCCATTTGTACTAATTACCGAAACCCAGCGACACGCTACCTTAGTCCGCACCTTTGGCTCGCAATAAATAATGTGGTCGCCGCACAATGAACCATGACAAAAGATAACTAGGGAAGTAAACCTAAATGACTAATCTATTTAGGGTTTTTGCGATTATTTCTGTCGCTTTGGGGGTAGTTTCGGAGGTCGCGGCAGACGCGGCCAACAATTTTGTTCTTAACAAGACGAATTTCTTCTCCAACGAACCGATCATTCTCGAACTGGGCGCCTTATCGATAGATAGCAGCGACACGCTCGGCCCGGTCTCTAACGTATTCGTTATTCCGGCGGGCATGACGCTCGACGGTTCTACCTTTCTTCCCGCGATTGATCCTTCGGGCGTACCAAACGTTATCTTCGGTTTAAGTGGCGGTGGTTTTTTTGGCGAGACGATCGGCTTCACTAAACCTGCCGGTAGTATCGGTGCTGGCACTTGGGACATCGTCGAAGATCATAACCAGAACAATATTTTCGATCTCGGCGACTCGGTTTTGCGTAACGCGTTCACGGTTAACTTGAGTACCAACGTACCGGACTTTATGTCCTCGGCACAAATTGCCGCGATTAAACTCAACGCTTCGGCGTCGCGCGGCCAACTGGAATCCGCCAAAGCCTTCTTAGATGGTTCGCGTTTCGCCGCCGGCGCCATCGAAGCGGGCTTTGAAGGGGGTATTGAAGCGGCAATCGAATTTGCACGCGATGAATTGGTGAATCAATTCCTACCTTGTCGGTCTATCGAGGAATGTGGCCTTGCCTACGCGCAAGGGCTTTTGCCAGAAACACCCGTCGAGTGGGGTTTTCGCGTTATTGACGATGCCGTTGAAGACATGGTCGGCCATTACGCGGGTATCGCTGCGGATCCTCCCGATCCGGCGTTTCAACAAGTCACCATTTTAGACCCGCGTATACCGGTATTTGCAGGCGGCAACGATCCTTTTGATTTACCCGCGACCAATATGTTGCGCGCACAGCAAGACGAAGCCGCAACTGCAGAAGCCTTCCTACACGCAATGGAACGCTACCAAGGTGCTGACCTAGAAGGGAACGGCGATTGGGCTTTATTACATGCGCGCCAGCTTCAAGTATTCGCACGACTCCTCGCCGAAAACATGACAGCGGGTAACATCGCCTATCAAGCCCTAATCGATGCGTTGAATGCAGATACCCGTGACTTGGATACACGGGTGGCTAGCTATCAAACATTTATAGCAAACGCGCAGAGCTCAGGATTTACTACCGAACAACGTCAAGGCTTAGCAAATTTAGGTTTCGATTCTGACCAACAAGCCGAACTGCTTGTCGATATTGCCGCGCTCGATCTATCGACCTGGAGTAAAGCTGGCTTTGTTCAAAGTTTGCAAGATTTAATCGCGGGCAACTTAACTGCGATAGCAGACATGAACGCACTCGCTTTATTTCTTGATGGCATTATTGCGCAACTAGTGAGTGACCCTCTAGTGGCGGATAACTTTCCGATTGTTGATGCTGGTGGTCCCTACGTCGGCGTCGAAGGTAGTTTGCTTAATCTTGACGCCAGCGGCTCGCTACCTGGTTCCGGTGCAGCAAACATCACGAGTTATGAATGGGATCTGGATGGGGATGGTGCATTTGACGATGCCACTGGTGAGAGCCCTGCTATTTCGGTTAATAGCAAGAATTCTGGAATTATCGGTCTAAAGCTCACTAACGACCAAGGAGTGATGAACATTGGTTACGCCAGTGTCGCAATTGCCGACACCAATCCGGCGCCAACTTTAATTAGCTTCACGACGCCCGATATCCTGCCCACGGTATTAGTGAACAATTCGCAGCAGTTTTCTGTGAACGCGACAGACAATGGTGCGTTTACCGTGGAGTGGTTTTTAGACGGTGTTTCTATCGCTACCGGCTCCGTATTTAACTACCTCCCTGGGCTTGGCGACGTGGGACTGCATAACCTTGTCGCTGTCATTGATGATGGGACTGGCGACGGCGGCTCTGTGACGCAAACGTGGACTGTGTCGGTAACAGAGGATGACGCCGACGGCGACGGCTTTACCCCGATCGGTGGCGATTGCGACGATACCAATGAATTTGTTAACCCTGATGAGTCAGAAGTCATCGGTAACGGCATAGATGATGACTGTAATCCTGTTACGGAAGACGTTGACCAGCCACCCGTTGCGGACTTTGCCACCTTCCCTCTCTTTGGCGTTGATGGCGAACCGATCGAGTTTGTTGACCTATCTTTCGATCCGAACGGGGACATCGTGTCACTCGATTGGGATTATGGCGACGGCAATGGCGCGTCAGACGATGCGAATCCTATGCATACCTTCGGTCATCGAGGGGTATTCAACGTCACACTCACGGTAACAGACTCGCAAGGCAATGCAGACAGCCAAACACGGGCGGTAGAGATACTGGGCCCGGTAAGTGTCGATCTAATCTCAAATGCCGCGCCGGCAGATCAAGACGCACTGGGTCGCCTCGGTGACAACGATATTATTAGTTACGCAGACATTAGCGAAGACGGCAAATGGGTTGTGTTTGCTTCGCGTGCCAACAACCTCATTCCAAATGACGCCACCGTCAACCGCGGTGATATTTATGTAAAAAACACCGATACCGGTGAGGTCATCCTTATCTCGAAACACAGCGACGGCACGCAAGGTTTATGGCCCGGAGGGTTCAGTTTTGATCCCGGTTTCAAACCAGACATGAGCGCTAACGGTCGCTGGATTGTATTTACATCCACCGCCAGAAATCTAATAGGCACCGATGCTGACGAGGACGGGGAATGTGACGATTGCGATTTGCCGCATGCCGCAAGCATTTACTTGCACGATAGAGATAGCGATGAAAACGGTGTTTACGACGAACCAGGTGGATTTACCACCACACACATCATCGGCGGGTCAAATCCAGCGGGATTTATTTCCGACGACGGTAGTACCTTGGTTTTCACAACGACAATCCGCGATTTGGAATACGTGGGTTCTGAAAACGAAACCTTACCTGGGGGTAATATTTTTACGAAATATGTCTTCCGACAGGATTTGACCACCGGCGAGCGGATATTGATACCACGACAAATCGACGGCTCGCCAGGTTCCGGCAACATCCTCGACGGCGGTGCCATTGGTGCTGGCGTGTTAAACCCAATTAGCGCAGACGGGAACCAAATCGTCTTTGCCGCTGGCGCCGGGGACTATGTGGGCTCAGATGATGACGGCGATGGCACTTGCGATACAGGTTGCGTTGATACGAATCCGAATATCGGCCGCAATACTGGTCTGTACATCTGGGACGGTACCACCGGCACAATCAAAATCGTTGCACGTAACCGCTTGGGTGAGTTTGGGTTTGGCGGCAACAGCGGCGCTTCGGAGGCTTACGATATTAGTTCTGATGGGCGCTTTATTACCTTCGTTTCAGACGATGAAAATTTGATTGTCGACGACCAAGGCCAAATCGTGCCGGTCGCACCGGGCACGCAAAATCGCCTGAAGAACTTTATCTTAGATCGCGACACAGACGGCAATGGCGTGTTCGATGAGCCAGGCGGTTTCGAGGTGGAATATCTTAGTATTCGCGTTGGCAACAGTCCGTCTGATCCTTTAGAGAACCTAAGCGGCCGCCCGTCTTCCGTTTCTGACGATGGCCGATTCGTTTTGTTTCAGGGCGCTTACGCCGCGCTCCTTGATCCGGATGTGGCAGCAGCTTTCGGTGCATTTGGCTCCGGCCCAATCTTGCGCGACCGCTTGCTCAATAGGAACAGTTTACCCTTCACCGACATCAGGAATTTTGCACCGACGCTAGTCACAAGTATGCGCATGACCCGCGACACCCGACATATCGTCGTAATCACCGGTGACAACAACTACATCGGTACTGATATGAATGGCAACGGTATCTGTCGAGCGTTTCCGGACTTCGAAACTGACTGCGATTCGAACGGTGAATTCGATGTATTGCTGATCGATCGCGACGCAGATAACGACGGCCTAGTTGGCGACGCCGACACCTGTCCCAACAGTCTGCCGAACGCGCAGGTTGATGAGCTGGGTTGCCCATTGAGTTTTAACATCGCAATCAGTATCACGCCTCAGCTTCCGGCAGTGGCTCAGGGTAGTGACGCAGCGTTTGACGTCTCGGTCACAAACACCGGAGATGCTGATTTGGTGAATCTTATAATCGATGTCCCTAACGTGAGTGATTGTGATAGAAGTTTCGCGTCGCTCGTGATGGGCGATACGTTTAACTACAACTGCTCGGCGCCTAATGCGCAAGATCCACTTTCTATTACCGCAACGGTTAGTGCAGAAACCACAGCCGGCGAAACTACCTCTGCATCAAGTAGCACTATGGTTGGCATTGCTACCCCAGGCATTTCTGTCACCCATACACCGGATCCTAAGGAAGTCGACGAAGGTTTGGATTACCTTTTAAACGTGCAGGTTGAGAACACCGGTGATATCAATTTACAAAATGTCACAATCGATGGTACCCCAACCGATCCATGTGATCGCGTCATAGGTGATCTGGCACCGGGTGAAGCCACGAGCTATAGCTGCTTAATCCAAAATGCGCTAACGAGTTTCACCAGCACGGTAAACGCATCGGCTTCGCCGAGTTCCGGAAACAACGTAATGGCGAGTGATTCCCTTGCTGTTACGGTGATCCCCGGCGAAGAAGAACCCACTCCGCCGCCGGCACCACTCAACGTATTCGGGCGCGCCAAACCAGGTAGGGTCAATGTAGTTTGGACACATAACGACAGCCCAAGCTACAACATCTATCGCAGTGAAGGCGGTGCGCCGTTCGACTTGCGTGGTAATACTACCTCGACCTACTCAGTCTTTCTTGATACACCGGTGAGCAATGGCGTTGAGTATTGCTACTTCGTGCGCGCGGTGGGTGAACAAGGACTTGAATCCGAGGACTCAAATACAACTTGTGTTACGCCGCAATCGCGAAGACGACGTGGACGCTAAAGAATGTCAGGTAATAACTAAGGAAAAATAAT
>JBCCFA010000319.1:0-5358 GCA_039029975.1 Pseudomonadota bacterium | reverse complement strand
TGCGGATTTCATGACTCATGCTGGCCAAGAAATCAGATTTCACCCTAGATGCTTCTAAAGCCTGATCGCGAGCTTCGGCCAACTCATAAGTTTGCCGCGTAACTTGATCCTCAATGACCTTGTTTCTTGCTAGCAATTCTCTTGCTTGTAGCTCTTTGGCTCTGGCCAACGCAACCAACAACAGCGTTACCCCAACACCAAGCACTAAGGCGGTGAACAGCAAAGCTTTGCCAATGTCCCGCCAATACAGCGCTTTATTAGCTATTAATCGAATTGAATAGCGATCAAAACGTATTTGGGCGCTCTGCTCTAAGACATCAACTTGCCAGCCTTTCTCGCTTAATAACGGCGTGCGTTCAAATAACAATTGGCGACCGCCAATACCTTCCGATTCGGAATACAGAGTAATGCCTAGATCCGCGCTTGCCGCGATATTTTCGAGCAATAGATCAGGTCGAATCAAAAACGCGACGACTTTCTGCGGTTGATTGGTTTCGGAATCCGCCGCTTGTGGCACCGCTTTTGCCAACACATATTGGCCCGCACCTTGCCCGCTGGCTAACTTTTCACTAGGTACCGTCCCTGCCGCCGATTCGGCGGATGAAAACACGGTGCCATAACCGCCGGCTGCATTAAGGTCGACAATGCTGGGTAGGGTATTGGCATCGGTTTTCTCGCTGGCGTAACGAATGGTGTAGCTATTGTTGCCGGTTTTGTGAAACTCCCCAATTGCGCTAACGAATCCGAGCCGCGCAAACACGCTGTCAGTTAAGGCATTGAATTGGGATTCAGATAAATCTGTTACGACGCTTAAGGTCTTCGTTAGATTGGCAAGTGCATCGTCCGCGGAGGAAGCATTGGTCCGCACGGTGTCATCAACCGATAGGCTTTCAAAGCCAAACCGCTGAACCTCATTTTCCAAGGCATTGTCCCAAGCCAACACCAGCAAGGTCACGAGAAACGCAATGCCGAGACCGCCTGCCGCTAGGTATAGCGGCCATACGGAATTTTTGCTGGGAGAATTATCGGATCCCATGAGCGCGCGGCTACCGTGATGGCTTAACTGAATTCGGGGTCGGGTACCGGTTGAACCCGGGCAAGGTAATCAGCCAGAACCTCCACTTGTTCCGCAATTTTCCCGGTATCGCTAGCGAGCGCTGCCTGCTCAATCAAGTTGCCGATATCAGTGATTGCGTCAAAACCGTAACCGCCACCTGCGCCCTTCATGCTGTGACCAATAATGCGTATGTCCGCGAAGTTTTGCTCCGCCATTAAGCCACGCAATTTATCAACATCAGTACGTCGATTATCTAAAAATCCAGGAATGAGGTCTTCCAAGTCAGGGTCGATTTTGATGACGATTGCGTCCATTGTTATCTCCAGGTTTTTAAGTGACGCTGAACCAATTTTTTAGGCCCGAAAATCTGCTGCGTCGATCCCGTGGGTGGTCAATAGTTTATAAAATTCGGTCCGATTTCTTCCAGCGATGCGCGCGGCATTGGCGACGTTGCCTTGAGTCATACGCAATACACTGATCAAATATTTGCGCTCCGTTTCGTGCTTCGCTTCCTTGAGCGTTTGCATTTTTGCAGGTTCCTCACGGAGTGCTTTTTGCACCATCGTCAAGGATATTTCGTCGCCTTTGGTTAGCGTCGTGCATAGCTCTACAACGTTAAATAACTGTCTCACGTTCCCAGGCCATTTGGCCATGGTTAAATATTCTATCGCTGCTTTTTCGAAGTGTTTCGATTTCTTTTTCGTCTTAGCGGCTTGCAGGGTCAAAAAGTGTTCTAGCAAAACCGGTATGTCTTCTCGTCTGTCACGCAAGGCCGGTAAGTCCAAGGGAACAACATTCAGCCGATAGTAAAGATCTTCACGGAATTCGCCTTGCTCAACTAACCCTTCGAGTTGATTGTGGGTTGCGGAAATCACTCTTACATTGACAGGAACTGTCGTCGTGGAACCAACGGGGCGAATTTCAAAATCTTGCAACACACGTAGCAGCTTTACTTGCAAACCCAAAGGCATATCGCCAATTTCGTCGAGAAAAATTGTCCCGCCATCAGCCGCTTTAAAAAGGCCATCGTGTTTCGAATTTGCGCCAGTAAACGCGCCCTTTTCGTGACCAAATAATTCCGACTCGAGTAACTGCTCAGGGATCGCGCCACAGTTCACGCCAATGAACGGGGCCTCACGGCGAGCGCTGGCGGCATGAATTGCTTTTGCTAGCACTTCCTTGCCCGTACCCGTTTCACCGCTGATGAATACAGTGATGTCACCGGCCGCGACCAGCTCGGCTTGCTCTAACAGTTCTTCCATGCGCGCGCTCTTGTATACAATCGCATCTGCAAACACACCGTGCGCGCTAGTCCGCTGGAAATTCGAAATATGTTTGGCGATTTCTCCAAGCAAAATCTCGCGGTCAACCGGTTTTGTTAGAAACGCCGATGTACCAAGGTGCGTGGCTTTTACTGCATCCGGAATGGCCGCCTGGCCGCTCAACATAATTACCGGCATTAAAGGATTGGATTCATGGATCCGGCGCAATAAGTCCATGCCGTCCATGCCATCCATGAATAGATCAGTTAGCACCAAATCCGGTTTATTGATTTCGATTTGGGTTAGCGCTTCTGCGCCGGAAGAGACTGTCTGGACTTCGTAATTAACCTTGCGCAACCAAGATTCGAGCAAACGCAGCATATCGTGGTCGTCATCGACGACTAACAGCTTTGCGCTGTCACCCTGCTCGGTGAGGCTCGATTCTTGATCCATGTTTTTCTCTCGTGAGGCACCCATAGTACTGAGCGCCGATGACACACTTATATTTGGTGCCTTCGCTGTTGTTTACTCAACGGTAACCGATTTCGCTAAGTTTCTCGGTTGGTCAACATCCGCACCCTTGAGAACCGCAACATGGTAAGCAAGGAGCTGCAACGGGACAGTATAAATTATCGGTGATATTTCATCCTCTACAGGCGCCACGTCTGCCACGTGGAATCCTGGTGTGGATTGGACCTGCACCTGAGAATCTGCAAATAGAAATAATTCGCCACCGCGAGCCCGCACTTCTTCCAAATTCGATTTTAGTTTTTCCAGAAGTTCGTTGTTCGGCGCGACCGAGATGACCGGCATGTCTTCATCAACCAGTGCCAATGGCCCATGTTTCAGTTCGCCGGCAGGATAGGCCTCGGCGTGAATGTAAGAAATTTCTTTGAGCTTCAACGCCCCTTCCATCGCGATTGGGTACATAGACCCTCGACCCAAATAGAGCATGTGATGTTTATGCACAAATCGCTCAGCGAGTTGCGCGATGCTATCGTTCAGTTTGAGCGCGGCATCAATCTTGCCCGGGAGGCTTTCCAATTGTTTGATCAACTGCTGCTGCTTGTCCGTAGTCATGCCGCGGCGCTTGCCAAGCGCAATGGTTAACAACATTAAAGCCACGAGTTGGGTGGTAAATGCCTTAGTCGATGCCACACCAATCTCTGGACCCGCTCGGGTCATGAGCACAAGTTCCGAATCTCGCGTTAACGAGCTTTCGGGCACATTGCAGATTGCTAAGGACTTTATCTTGCCACTTTCTTGCGCATTACGAAGCGCAGCAAGGGTGTCGGCAGTCTCCCCTGACTGAGAAATCGTCACGAATAGCGTGCCGTCATTAATCACCGGCTGTCGATAGCGGTATTCGCTCGCCACTTCGACACTACAGGGAACGCCCGCCATCCCTTCGAGCCAATATTTAGCGACTAGCCCTGCATGGTAGCTAGTGCCGCAAGCAACAATGGTTACTGACTTGACGCTATCTAAGACCGCGGTGCCATCAACGCCGAAAACTGAATCAGGCACGGTGCCCGATTCGATACGGCCTTCCAAGGTTTCAGAAACGGCGCGCGGCTGGGTAAAAATCTCCTTCAACATGAAGTGTCGATAACCTGATTTTTCGGCCGCATCGGGTGACAACTCAGAAACCGTTTCCGCGCGAGTTACTTCGCGACCCGACTCGTCGTAAATGGTGACGGATTCCCGTGTGATGTCGGCAATATCGCCGTCTTCAAGGAAAACAAAACGCTGGGTGACCGGCAATAAGGCGAAAACATCAGAAGCGATGAAGTTTTCACCGATACCGAGACCAATGACTAAGGGGCTGCCGCGACGCGCGGCGATTAAGCGGTTCGGTTCATCTTTGCTCATTACGCCAAGCGCATATGCGCCTTCAAGATGTTTTGTCGCCGCGGTGACGGCTTCAAACAAAGATTTTCCAGAATCTAAGTACTGATGAACCTGATTAACGACCACTTCCGTGTCGGTTTCCGAATCAAATTCGTAACCAAGCGCGGATTGCTTCTCTCTAAGTTCTGAGTGGTTTTCGATAATGCCATTGTGCACTAAGCCCACTTGGTTGCGGCACACATGCGGATGGGCGTTTCGCGTGCTGGGCTCGCCGTGGGTTGCCCAGCGCGTATGGGCGATGCCTATGGATGCATCTAAAGGCTTATTCTCTAATTCGGCTTCAAGCAGGCGAACCTTGCCCAAAACCCTTAATCGGTCTATCGAATTGCTGTCGTCAACCACCGCAATGCCCGCGGAGTCATAGCCGCGATACTCAAGGCGCTTTAACCCTTCAAGCAAAATCGGCGCAACGTATCGCTGCGCGACTGCTCCTACAATGCCACACATATCAAGTCACTCTCTTAATTTCTAGAGGAAATATCGAAGTTCCCCACTGGAAATTGCGCGCCTAACCTTGGTTAGAGAACCCCCGCAATCATGCCGTCTTGTTGGTACGTCACCTACACGGCAGCCATTCGATACTACGTTCTGATTTAAGCTTAGGGGGTAGCGGCAAAAAATTCCTGTTTTTTTAAACCCACACTTACCATCGGCAAGCTGCGCCACGCGCGAAACGTCGACTGGATAACAGAATGCAAAATTCGATAGCGATCCAAAGGTTGGGGGAGATGGTCGGGGTGATAGGGTTTACTCGCAACATCCGGCGGCAGCATTGGTCGGGGTGATAGGATTTGAACCTACGACCGCTCGACCCCCAGTCGAGTGCGCTACCAGACTGCGCCACACCCCGTCGTGTTTCCAATGCTATGCGAACTTACGTTGCGCCGGTAGTTTATCAAATTTGCTGAGTCTAGACCGCCATCTGACGATGGCTGGCGATAGGATTTATTCGCAACTTCCCTGTTGCTCACCCTTCGGGCCAGCGCCACTTCGTTGCGCTGTTCAAAATCGTCTGTCCTGACGATTTTGTGAACCTACGACCGCTCGACCGGTCGACGCCAACATTTCTTCCTTCAGTCTATGCGATGTGGATCAAACGGTATTGTAAATGTGCTCAACTTTTGTGTG
>JBCCFA010000318.1:0-5371 GCA_039029975.1 Pseudomonadota bacterium | reverse complement strand
CAAATTTTGCAGCGAGATTTTTACTACCCGTCTGTTCCATGCCGAACGGTCACCAGGCGTTTGGTTTGTTCTAAATGACTGGGCCCACCGGCCGCAGCGGGTGAGCCCAATACTGTCCTGCTTTCGTTCAGTTAAGCAGTCGACGAGCGCCATTTTTTGAGCACCCGATGCGTCGGCCAATAAATTAATATCGGCAGACCAATCATTAGCACAGCTAACCAAGCGGTTTCTGGCATCCACGTCTGTGGCGCTGCATCGCTTAGACCATATACATAATTCACATTGACCGGCGGATTTGTTTGTCCGGCAATACGAAGGGGTCCAGGAGGTGCTGGTAAGAAAAAATATGAAATCAACAAAAGGATCTCGGCTGTAATAGTCCAAATTAGTAAACCCAATTTGTCGTAGCCCAGGCGCCAAACCATGTAGATAAGCAAAAATGGCAGCCATCCGTGGAAAAAAGATAGGCCCCGATAAAAAGCGGCAATGTTGCTATCAAACATGTAGGCCGTCATGCCGGTTGGGGCTAAGTCGATAACGCGCAGACCAAAATCAACGGCCCATAAAATTTGTGGGATCAATATGCCCACGGCGGCGGCGCTCGCCAGTGCCGCACTTTCTCGCCATAAGGCAATCAAGGTAACGAATAGGGCCACGTCGCAGAAATATAAAAAGTTCGTGGGGCCGTAAGATGCCCAATAACTGGGAATGAAAATAGCCATGAAAATCGTGTAGGCGATTTTTAGGCCGATTGGTATGCGTTGGCTAGCTGTAGTCACGACATCTCTCCAAGGTATTGTCATTAATTAGTGATGAAGAGATTTTTAGCATTCGATACGTTTATATCAATGATGGCAGAATAGGTATCGATATACGGAACTTTAGGGGGTGATATGCAGTATTCCCGACCACAAATTTTCGATTCTTGCTGAGGTTGAGGGGGCGGCTGACCGGGCCGGGAGAAAGCTTTGGCGCGCGCTCGGCTTAACCGCGGGGAAAGGCCGGCTGGGAGCCCTCAGACCGAATGAAATCTGTATTGAATCTTTCTGACAAGCTTCGGTCTGCGTATTCAACGGTGCGTTTAGTCGCATCGTTTTCCGCCCAGATCGCCACAATTAATAAACATTGGAGATAGCCGTGAAACTAACTGAGAAACAAGAACAAATGTGTTCAAGCAGCCAATGGGATTTTTCAGATCTAAAAGCTGTGTTTATCAACACAACGCTAAAACGCTCACCTGAAATGTCACATACCGATGGCTTATGGCAGATCAGCAAGGCAATCCTTGAGAAAAATCAGGTGCAGGTCGATGAGATTCGACTCGTCGATCACGACGTGGCATTTGGCGTTTGGGGAGACATGACTGAGCATGGTTGGGAAACCGACGAATGGCCCGCTTTATACGAGCGCATCAAAGCAGCCAATATCCTAATTATTGGGACGGCGATTTGGTTAGGTGAGAAAACCTCCGTCTGTACGCAACTTATTGAGCGTCTTTACGCGAATTCGCATTTGTTGAACGACCAAGGGCAGTATGCTGACTACGGTAAAGTCGGTGGTTGTTTGATTACTGGCAACGAGGATGGCGCGAAACATTGTTCCATGAATATTCTTTATTCATTGCAACATTTGGGATACGTGATTCCACCACAGGCCGACGCCGCCTGGCTTGGTGAAGCTGGCCCCGGTCCGTCCTATTTAGATGCTAATTCTGGCGGCCCCGAGAATGATTTTACCAACCGAAATACCACTTTTATGACCTGGAATCTGCTGCATTTGGCTCGCATGATCAAAGATGCGGGCGGTATTCCGGCCCACGGGAACCAACGCAGAGACTGGGACGCCGGCTGCCGATTCGACTTTGAGAACCCGGCCTATCGATAAGGTCTATAATTAGACATATCCCACAAGTGGTGAGATGCACAGGCAGTCGCTCTGACTACAAAGAGAAGCTCAGGCGAAATCATCGATCGGCATGTGGGAACTGAGGGGGAAATGAACGCGCAACTCATTGATGCCGCTCGAATTACCCAAATTGTGCCGCCTAGGTAATATAATGCGTCCGCTCTACCGCTGATGAATGAATTCAACGTTCATTGCGCGTTTTGTGCTCGCTAAAACGCCTTTGGCAGATCAATAAATGTCCAAAAGGTAAGAATTTCGTCGGAACAAACTAACCATGAGCTTTTTTGAAGAGTATTTAGCAGAAATTGAAACCCGCAAAACGGACGGTTTGAATCCAAAACCGATCGAAGACGGGGCGCTGACTCAGGAATTAATCGCACAGATCAAAGATCCGGCACACGACCATCGAGACATCTCTCTGGAATTCTTAATCTACAACACGCTGCCGGGGACGACTGAGGCAGCCGGCGTAAAAGCTGAATTCCTAAAAGACATCATTCTCGGTAGGAGCACAGTTGAAGAAATTTCTCCATCGTTCGCTTTTGAACTGTTGTCTCATATGAAGGGTGGACCTTCGGTGAAAGGATTGCTTGATTTAGCTTTGGGCGACGACTCAGCAATTGCCAACGAGGCCGCTGCCGTGCTCAAGACCCAAGTTTTCCTTTACGAAGCAGATACGCAGCGTCTTGCGGAAGCCTTTGCTGGCGGCAGCGCCATTGCCAAAGATATTTTGAACAGTTACTCGCAGGCTGAATTTTTCACAAAACTTCCCAACATCGATGAAGTGGTCAAGGTGGTGACCTATGTTGCCGCCGAAGGTGATGTTTCTACGGACTTACTGTCTCCAGGCAATCAGGCGCATTCGCGCTCCGATCGCGAGCTGCATGGCAAATGCATGATATCCGAAGCTGCCCAAGCCGAAATTCAAGCGCTGCAGGGCAAGCATCCCGACAAGCAGATTATGCTGGTGGCCGAGAAGGGCACTATGGGAGTGGGTTCTTCGAGAATGTCCGGCGTAAACAACGTGGCTTTATGGACCGGCAAACCGTCGAGTCCCTATGTGCCATTTGTGAATATCGCGCCGATTGTTGGTGGAACAAACGGTATCTCACCGATTTTCCTAACCACCGTTGGCGTGACCGGTGGTATTGGGCTCGACCTTAAAAACTGGGTGAAGAAGCTAGATGCCGAAGGACAAGCAGTCACTGACGAAAATGGCGATCCGGTGCTGGAACAAGTGTATTCGGTGGATACCGGCACGGTGCTTACCATCAATACAAAAACGCAAAAACTCTACGACGAAACGGGTAGCCAGGAGTTAATTGATATTTCTTCGGCGTTAACGCCGCAAAAAGTCGAGTTCATTCGGGCTGGCGGATCATATGCCATTGTGTTCGGTAAAAAACTTCAAAGCTTTGCGGCCGCCACGCTTGGTGTTGAACCGTCTTCGGTATTTGCTGCCTCGAAAGAAATTTCCCACGAAGGGCAGGGGCTGACGGCAGTTGAGAAAATCTTCAACAAAAATGCAATTGGGGTGGAAGCGGGTACGTCGTTGCACGCCGGATCTGATGTGCGCGTTAAGGTGAATATTGTTGGCTCGCAAGACACAACCGGCTTGATGACCAGCCAGGAATTAGAATCCATGGCCGCTATGGTCATATCGCCAACGCTTGACGGTGCTTACCAATCAGGTTGTCACACTGCTTCTGTTTGGGATAAAAAAGCGCAAGCGAATATTCCAAAGCTCATGAGTTTTATGAATCGGTTTGGTTTGATTACCGCGCGCGACCCGAAAGGCGAATACCACGCCATGACAGACGTGATTCATAAAGTGTTGAACGACCTCACGGTGGATGATTGGGCAATTATTATTGGTGGTGACTCGCACACGAGAATGTCTAAGGGTGTCGCCTTCGGCGCTGATTCCGGTACCGTTGCGCTAGCACTTGCGACCGGCGAGGCAACGATGCCAATTCCCGAGTCTGTTAAAGTCACTTTTAAAGGGTCCTTGAAAGATCACATGGATTTTCGCGATGTTGTGCATGCTACTCAGGCGCAGATGTTGAAACAGTTTGGCGACAATGTATTCCAGGGTCGCGTTATCGAAGTGCATATCGGGACACTGCTGTCTGATCAAGCGTTCACCTTCACCGACTGGACGGCGGAAATGAAGGCCAAAGCGTCAATTTGTATTTCCGAGAGCGATACGCTGATTGAATCGCTCGAGATCGCGAAAAACAGAATACAGATCATGATTGATAAAGGCATGGATAATGACAACCAAGTCCTTGCCGGGTTAATCGAAAAAGCCGATACGCGAATCGCTGAAATTACCTCAGGGGAGAAACCCGCGCTGGCACCAGATACCAATGCGAAGTATTCCGCTGAATTCGTGGTCGACTTGGATGAAATCATTGAGCCAATGATTGCCGATCCGGATGTAAACAACGACGACGTCGCGAAACGCTACACCCACGACACTATTAAACCTGTGTCACATTACGAGGGCACAAAGAAAGTTGATCTGGGTTTTATTGGCTCATGCATGGTGCACAAAGGCGACATGAAAATTATTTCTCGCATGCTACAAAACATTGAGCGGCAAATGGGCGAGGTTAAGTTCAATGCGCCGCTTGTTGTTGCGCCACCTACTTACAATATCGTCGACGAGTTAAAAGAAGAGGGTGATTGGGAAATACTGAAAAAATATTCCGGGTTTGAATTCGACGATAGTGCACCCAAGAGCGCGGCGCGCGTTGAGTACGAAAACACCATGTACTTAGAGCGCCCCGGTTGTAATCTCTGCATGGGTAACCAGGAAAAAGCTGAAAAAGGTGATACCGTCATGGCGACGTCGACTCGTCTTTTTCAGGGGCGAGTGGTTGAGGATTCTGATGAAAAGAAAGGCGAATCCTTGCTCGCGTCAACGCCGGTTGTTGTGCTTTCAACCATACTCGGCAGAATTCCCAATCTTGATGAGTATATTGCGGCGGTCGATGGAATCGACCTCACTAAATTTGCGCCACCGCTAAAGCAAATGGCTAGTCGGGCCATTAATTAGCACTGCGAAAACCGGGCGCCCTTCCCAATGGGGCGCCTAGTCTGATGGATAATAGTCCATCGATATTCCAAAACGAGTCGCCCGTTCTCATTATCGCGTGGTCTCACTCTAAAATCGGTTTAGTCGCGTTCCGCATCTAATCTAACACCGCGCCTACAGTGAGCGCGGGTTTTTACTTGCCCTTCGTCATGGCTATTGATTCCGTGCCCAATGGAGACTTTAGATAGGGTCCGTTTATAGCGCCAAAAGGATGAATCTGTCCTTACCCTCGCTACTTTCAAGCGCGGCCAAACGCGTTTGTCGATGAACGAAATTCCATTGAGCGCCTTCTAACGATGCGTAACACAGGTTAGCCTTTGGCGCGTAAACTCCGGTGACGAAGATCAGGGTCGTTTCGATCTTTTT
>JBCCFA010000317.1:0-5373 GCA_039029975.1 Pseudomonadota bacterium | reverse complement strand
GCAATAAAAATAGCTTTTGCAGCATATTCATGGTGCCACGAACTGCGCCCGCGTTCGGATACGGTCCGTAGTACTTGCCGGCGCCGTTTCGCGCGCCGCGATGAAACGTTAGTTTTGGGAATTGCTTGTCGGTTTCAACGTAGATATAGGGATAGCTTTTGTCGTCTCGCAAGACAATGTTATAGCGCGGCTTTAAATCCTTAATGAGATTACTCTCGAGCAGATAGGCCTCATTTTCATTCCGCGTAATCGTGAAACTAATGTCAGTAATGTGCTTCACCATGGCCAGTACTTTCGGGCTGACACCGGCCGCGCGATTGAAATAACTGCTAACCCGCTTTTTTAAATCCTTGGCCTTACCGACATAAATGACTTCATTTTGCTCATTACTAAAGCGATAAACTCCGGGTCGCCCAGGTAACTCGCGGCTGCGAGAGCGCATCGATTCGAAGTGAGATTCAGTCATCGCGATTTCTTATTTCCGATCGTTTTGACTGGAGATTAGCGCGCTGGCGTCATCGAAAATTCGTTGAAACATCTTAGGCGTCAGTCGTTTGGTCTGCGTGTTGTAACGACTGCAGTGATAGGAGTCAATAAGGATTTTGGTGCCATCCAATGCATGCTGTGCGCCATGCGAAAATTTAGCATGTGATTTTTTATAACCTAGCGCGCTCAACACCGCGCCGTGAGCGATAGTGCCGAGCGCAACGATGACCGTGAACTGCTTTAGTTGCTTAAGGTCATTCGCCAAGTAATCATTACATTGATTAATTTCAGATCCAGTGGGTTTATTTTCGGGGGGCAAGCATTTCACCGCATTAACGATCCGACAATTGACTAAGGCTAAGCCGTCATCCGGCGCGTCGCCATTGGGCTGGTTGGCGAAGCCGAATTGATGCAGGGTTTCGTACAGCAGCAGTCCTGCGTGATCACCAGTGAAAGGCCGACCAGTGCGATTTGCCCCATGCATCCCCGGCGCCAAGCCCACAACGACTAACTGTGCGTCGGTTTCGCCAAATGAAGGAACGGGTTTTGCGTGATAGTCGGGTTTACTTGCCCGAACGTCAGCTAAAAAATCCGCCAAACGCGGACAGCGCGTACAAGTGGGGTCGAAAGTCGTTTCTGCGTGGCTTGTCATTTCAGACTGGCCACGCCTGAACCGAGTGACTTAAACGATAATTTCGGCGGCTAAGGCCTCTCCGCCTTGTTCTCGAATCAGGTTGACGAGTTGCACATCGTTGGCGACTTCCAACTTGCGGTACAAACTGCGGCGATGGTGCGCAACGGTCTTTGGACTTAAACACAGTACTTCGGCTATTTCTTCGAGGTTTAATCCATCACTAATTTTTTGCAGGACCTGGATCTCGCGAACGGACAAGGTCTCGAGCGCGTTCTCGCCAGCCTCTTTTGCCGTACCGATCGCGATTTCTTGCGCGACGTCGCGACTAATATAAGGCTGCCCACGATAAACCATATCTATCGCTTTCACCAAGTCTTCGCTGTCGGCGGATTTGCTGACGTAACCCAAGCCGCCTACTTCCAAGAATCGCCGCGGATAGAGGCCTTTGGTATACATCGATAAGCCAACGATTTTCAATTCCGGGTCAACCGCCAAAAATCGTTTGGTTGCCTCAATGCCGCC
This sequence comes from Pseudomonadota bacterium, assembly GCA_039029975.1. Taxonomy (GTDB): domain Bacteria; phylum Pseudomonadota; class Gammaproteobacteria; genus JBCCFA01. The sequence continues at coordinate 3,731 of JBCCFA010000317.1, read as the reverse complement.
GATACCCGGCATGTTCAAGTCCATAAGAATCACATCTACCTCGTGATCACGAACGAACTCTCGGGCCTGCTCACCGCTGTTTGCTTCGCCGACCACTTCAAAGCGTGAGACGGTCTGCAATCGCACGGTGATACATCGGCGGACTAAACGTTGATCGTCTACCACTAAAAGCCTAATCATTACGCTGCAAACGGGGCCATGGAATGTCGATTCTCGGCATCACCGCTCTCCTTAGCTAACACCACCAATTTGTGGGAGACTAGATCAAGCCAACTTCCTCGCAGATTTTCAAGAATACCGGCGTGAACTGTGACCGATCTCGCTTAATCCATGCGTTTAGCTCTTCGCGCGACACCCAACGGGCCGCTGCCACCTCGGATTCTTGCAAATAAGGCACCTCGGCGGTGACGCCTTGGTAGACACAAACAAATTCCTGACCGGTGGCCACGCCGGCTGGTAATTTAAATAAAAACTCAAGCTGCCCGCCACAGTTAATGCCAAGTTCTTCCAATAATTCGCGACTCGCCGCGCTTTGGTATTCCTCCCCACTGGCGACATGACCGCCGGCAGAGGTATCCCATAGGCCAGGGGAGCAGTCTTTGTTGAAGCCACGGCGCTGAACTAAAATCCGCCCGTCTTCGCCGCGAACTAGGATATGAACCGCTCGATGAAACAAACCTTTGGCGTGAACTTCTTGCCGCCCAAAGGCGCCTTGGACATTGTCTTGCGCATCGACGACGTCAAAAATCTCTTCCACCATAACGCGTTGATTTAATCAGGCAGCTTCGCTAACGGCTTCGTCAAACCACAAATCTTTGCTCGCGAAATCGTCTACGTCGATGGCGCGACGCACCGCCTTTTCTGTCTCGCGTAGCAGGGATTCTTCATCAGCATTAATGATGTCCGCTTTGCGTGCTTCTTCAAACAAATCGTCGGCATAAGCCGGGATCTGGCCGTCCGTAATCGCTTGGCGGACTTTCTTCGATGCGTCGTCTGACTGCTCAACTAATTGAGCCGCGTGTTCTAAGCAACCGATCACGTCGTCTGGCGAATCATTAAAGTAAATACCGCGCGATAGTTTGGCGCGGAAGTCTGCAGACGACACCAACATATCCGCAACTTGATTGCCGAGTTTGTCACTCGGTCCACGCCAGGTTCTGCCCCACGGAAAGACGATACGACGCAGCAGCCAAGCGGCACTTCGCGACGGCAGGTTTTGCAGTATTTCGTCCAGCGCATCGTAAAACGCTTTTAGACCCGTCGTGCAAATGAACTCAATGACAGGCAGTTCTTGGTGCGGACGACCATCATCTTCGTAGCGTTTCAACGTTGCGCTAAGTAAATAGAGTTGGGCAAAAGCATCGGCGAAACGACCTGACAAGCGTTCTTTGCGTTTCAATTCGCCGCCTAGTTGAGCGAGTGACAAATCAGCGACGGTCGCGAAAGACGCGCTAGCCCGCTCTATTTGTGCATACCAATAATTGGCTTCACCGACCGACGGATCGGAGCCCACTAAACCGCCGGTTAAATTCTTAAATAATGCGCGCGCGACATTACTGAAAATGCCACCGATATGGCCACGAATGGCGGTATCGAACTTCTCGAGACCCACCGAGTAATCGCTCTCAGCTGCACTTTCAATTTCTTTCAGCAGCCACGGATGGCAGCGAATTGCACCCTGACCAAAAACAATCAACGTGCGGGTGAGAATATTCGCGCCCTCCACCGTAATGGCCACGGGCACCGCGGTATAAGCGTTGAACAGATAATTGCTCGGGCCATTGCAGACGGCGCGCCCACCGTGCACGTCCATGGCGTCATTAATGGTTGCGCGCATGCGCTCCGTCGCTTGATATTTAAGCATCGCTGAGAGCACGGCAGGTTCCTCGCCTGCGTCCAGCGCACCAGCCGTGACGTCCCGTGCGGCATCCACCATATAGGTATTTGCAACTATTCGCGCGATGGCTTCTTGCACCCCTTCGAACTTACCAATGGGCACGTTGAATTGCTTTCGCACTCGCGCGTAAGCGCCGGTCGTACGTGCGCAAACTTGCAGCGCGGCCGTACTAGAGCCGGGTAGCGAGATTGAACGACCCACGGCCAAACAATTCATCAACATACGCCACCCGTCGCCGCAGCGATCTTCACCACCAATCACCCAATCCATGGGGATGAACACATCATCACCTGAGTTCGGCCCATTTTGGAAGGTTTGATTCGCCGGTAAGTGGCGTCGACCAATCTCAACCCCCTCATGATCGGTTGGTAACAGCGCAAGCGTAATCCCCACATCTTTCTGTTCGCCCAAGATGGCATCAGGGTCATACATGTGGAACGCTAAACCCAACACAGTGGCTACGGGGCCAAGCGTGATATAGCGCTTGTCCCAGGTGATACGAACACCGAGGGTTTCTTCACCTTGGTAGTTTTGAACACAGACAATGCCGCGGTCTGGAATTGAGGCCGCATCTGACCCAGCATGCGGATTCGTCAACGCAAAGCACGGCACATCCGTGCCGTTAGCGAGCCGCGGTAAATAATGATTGCGTTGTTCGTCTGTCCCATATTTCATTAAGAGTTCAGACGGACCCAAGGAATTTGGCACCATCACGCTCACCGCAGCAGTGCCACAACGACTCGCGATTTTCATGATCACCCGTGAGTGCGCACGGGCACTAAAGCCCTTACCGCCGTAACTCTTCGGAATGATCATGCCGAGGAAACCTTGTTCTTTGATGAACTGCCAAACGTCCGGCGGCAAATCCCCACTGCGACTAATTTCCCAGTCGTTAACCATCTCACACAGCTGCTCAGTCGGACCATCAAGAAAGGCCTGCTCTTCATCGGTTAGGTTTTCCGCCGGCAACGACAACAACCGCTGCCAGTCGGGCGAGCCAGAAAATAACTCTGCGTCCCACCACACGGTACCGGCATCTAGGGCATCTTGTTCCGTTTGAGAAACGCTTGGCATCGATTTGCGAAAAAAATCGAAAAGCGGTCCAGTAAAGAACTGTTTTCGCAGCCCCGAAAAATTCAAAGCCGCCATGCCGAGCCAACCGATAGCCGCGATCAAAATCAACAAGTGCGATATGCCGCCAACGGCAATCTTATTTAAGACATACAAGCCGATACCACTCGCGATGGTGGCCAGCATGAGCGGCGATCTGAGATAGGCGAGAACGCCAAGGCCAACTAGAATTGCTAAGAGAATAAACAAAGTATTCATAAAGAAAGTGCGCTCCTGAAATTTACTCGCCGCGATAGTCGTGTGCGGCGCAATATCTATTGTACAATGTTAGGTGAATCAGCTCGGATTAGCCATGAAAGCGCCAGGTAACCGCTGGCCGATGCTCTGAGAGTGTGCAATTGCCATTTTTGGAGAAGTTTTTAGTGACTCGCGCAGCAAAAACGCCCGGAGCTTACGGGGCCAATAACTATCTAGGATGTACGAACCAAGCGCAAGTTCAGTTTAAAGGCGAATCAATCAACGTATGGAGAGGTGGCAGAGCGGTTGAATGCACCGGTCTTGAAAACCGGAGTGCGTTAATAGCGTACCGTGAGTTCGAATCTCACCCTCTCCGCCAATTACTTCCCCTGTCATTCTGAGCAAAGCGAAGAATCTATCTCCTCTAGTTTTTTTTCCAATTACTGCGTAACCTAATTTCATGAGATTCCTATGTCTTTATATCTTGTTGGCTGGAACGAGTTCTTGGGCCCAAACTCAAAAAGTG
>JBCCFA010000316.1:0-5387 GCA_039029975.1 Pseudomonadota bacterium | reverse complement strand
GAAAAACCAACCACCCTCGAATTTGATTGAACGCAGCGCAACGTCTAAAGCTTTTGACGACGTAATTTTCGAGCTTGATTTTGCGATCACAGAACGGAACTACCGCATTACCGGTCGCAACACCATCGGGGCAGGTCTACGGGCACGCGGATATGAAGATTTCCCAAACGTTGAGGTAATTCACTTCTGCAATCTCGAATATGCTCGCGAAGTACTGCTGCTCGACCCAGGGTTTGTCGCCCAAATGCCGTGCCGCATTACCGTGCACGAAGAGAAAGAAAACACAATTATTAGCCTGATCCTGCTCCCTGAAGATCACGAAAATGAAGCAGTTAATCAATTTTCTCGACGAATGAATGGTATATTACGCGAAATAGTTTCATTTGTGATTGAACCGAACTCGTAATCCTATGGCAATCCGCGAACAAGAACATCATCTAGTCTTGATTTGGTTAATTATCACCGGTTTAATTATTTTCGGTTTTACTGTGTGCTGGGATCAGGGCCTACTGACTGCGCTCTTCGAAGGTGACCAGAGTCGCATCTGTTTGGTTATCGGCCTGCTATATATCGTTGGCACCATTCATTGCGCTCAACGCTTGCTCTTTCTATCACGGGAACTTAATGCGGCTCAGAACACCGGCCAGCTCGTTATGCGAGAATCGGGACGAGGCACATTACGCCACGATGGCGAAACACTGACAGTTGGGGCAAATGTCGTCGTACCGCCGTCAGCAATTGCGAGTTATCTTTCTGATGCAATTTCAACAAACACGCACGACGCCAGTAACGAAAATTCAAACCTGACAGAAGCTTTTGCGGAAAAGCTTAAAGGCTCGCACGAGGCCGGGTGGTTCATCGTTGATGTTCTTCTAAAATTAGGACTCGTTGGCACCATCATAGGATTTATATTAATGCTCGGTTCCGTGGCGGATACTTCTTCATTAGACGTCAATACGATGCAAAAGGTGCTCAAACAAATGAGTTCGGGCATGGGCACCGCGTTGTTCACAACCCTCGCCGGCCTGATCGGTAGCATGCTGCTTGGTCTCCAATACTTACTTGCAGATAAATCAGCAGATGAAATCGTTCGACGCAGTATTCTGCTTGCAGAAAAGCACGCCTCAAGTAGCAGCCTACCCTACACCCAATCTTCGGAGACTTAAGTGAGCGTTTTTGGCAGCAGCGGCTATCGACGTCGGGCGAGTTCTGACCCGTTCACTGATCTATTGTTCAATGCCTTATTGGGTTTTACATTCTTGTTCCTAATCGCAATTATGTTCATGAACCCGGTCGCCAAGAAAGGCATTATCGACCCTAAGGCGGAGTATATAATCACGATTACATGGGCAGATAATAACCCTGACGATGTTGATACTTGGGTCGAAGATCCCAACGGCAACCTGATCTGGTTCAGAAACCGCGAGGCTGGACTCATTCACCTTGATCGCGACGACAGAGGAATCGTCAACGACACGCTCAACATCAATGGCAAAGAAATCCAGAACCCGCTAAACCAAGAGGTGATAACAATCCGCGGCGTGGTGCCTGGGGAGTATGTGGTTAACGTACACTACTATGCCACCGAAACCGGCAATCCGTTGCCAGTTACGGTAAAAGTGTCGAAGGTAAACCCGGCGCTTGAAATTGTTTATTACGGCGAAACGATTCTTGAACAGAAGGGAGACGAGAAAACCGCTGTACGATTCGTCATCGATAAATCAGGGCAGGTCAGTCAAATTAGTCACATTAACAAAAGCCTCGTGGTATTCGGATAGGGGAGAAAAACTGTGGTGCTACTAAGTAAAGCAGGGTTAGTATCAGCGTATGTATTGGTCGCGCTGCTTCTCCTGTCGGCAATAATTTATACCAAATGGCCTTGGCGCCTAAAAGCACTGACAATACTAGTTGTCTCCGCGTTTTATCTTGTTACCTATTTCTCGTTTCCGCCGCTATTTGGCTGGCCAACGGATGAGGAAATGCCAAAACGGTTCAACTTAGTCGCGATCTACGTGCAAGAGCCGAACAAATCGACCGGCGAGCAAGGTGAAATATTCTTATGGGCAACGAACTTAGAAAATGGGCCGACGCGTCAAGAGCCACGCGCTTATCGACTGCCTTTTACCGGTGACTTACACGCAAAAGTCGTTGAAGCAGGGAATAAAATGCGCAAAGGCTTACCTCAACTCGGCGAAATCGTCGAAGAGAATCTGGGACCGCATGGCAAACCTACGGACGAAGATCATGGGGGTCAGAAATCAGTCGATATCGATTTCTTTGATTTACCAGACCCACTTTTTCCAGAAAAATAGCGACTAACAAACTGCCCGGGTTCCTTTAAAACCAGACATCAGCTATCGAATCGAACAATCTCGCCTTATCTCGAAATGCAGAACTTTGGGCCCTTTAGTCAGGTAAAAACGGCCTTGATCGAAACACGCAAACAACAGCGCCATGTCCGGTAGTTCCTGGTTAGTCTTCATGCTGCCCGCGATAATCGCGTCAATTGTGATTATCGGATTGGTGGGTCTGCTAGTCTATCTTCGAAGGCACCAACCGAATAAACATTCGGAACCAATTTCAAGCGGCGTCAGCGCCAGCCTAGTCAATCTCGAAACGAATAAGACTCACGTAATTGACACTACTCCATGGCGGATCGGCCGCAGCAAAATTAATAGTCTCGCCGTCGACGATCATTCAGTTTCGCGAGCGCACGCGGAAATCAATATCGACGAGTTAGGGAATTTTCACGTGACTGATTTAGACTCGCTGAACGGTGTGTATGTGAACGAGACAAAGATAGAGACATCGCCAATTAACAATGGGGATCTCGTTGACGTGGGCGATATCCGTTTTCGATTTAACCTAGAAGCCGTCGCGGGTGACGTGGCGTAATCGCTCGTTAGTACACTTTCTTATCGAGTCGCCGACTGAATCACCAGTTGTGGCGACGAAACTCCGGCAGCACGCCACTATCACCAGCAACGGCGGCGTAGCCCCGGTCAATACATTGAGAAACGATGGCGGCGATATTCCCGTCGATCCAAATAATCGGAAGTCTGTCGCGCTCCCACAAGGGTACTTGCCATTGCTGGAACAGTTTTTTTAGGGATTGGCCGTGCGACCGATTGGCTGGGTGACAGCGTTCCCCTTGTCGACGATAATAACCAACCTCGATGCGCGTGGCGCTCCTTATGGCGCCCATGTCGAGTCCACCATTAAAAGATTCACGCACACTCACAACGCCATGAGGCAAGATCAATTGCGTTTGCAGATCCCATTGATAACGCATCGTAGAGTCAATAAGCTCTTCTCGTTTTCTTAGTAGTAACTTTCCGTCGAAATATCGAAGCTCAACGTTTTTCCACGAAATATTGAGGCTGGTGTTTATTGTTTCCGCCGAGAAAACTGATTTTTCAATTTCAGCAAGATGACGCCTTTCAGGCAAACCCAACCCTAATTCGCGACACCACAATCGCAACACGCAAGCGCGCGTTTCACCATCGTGAGGTTCGAGCACTGCTAGGTTGATTTCATTGGACTTCGCCGCCGCAGCTTCAGAAAGAATTTCGCGCGCATTGTCATCTAGTTTTTTCGCTAAAGACTGTTGAATGCCCGCAGCTGTCGCAATTTGTTTCCCAGCCTGGGGCCAGCGGCGGGTTAACATTGGAATAACGTGCTCACGCAAGTAAACGCGATCAAATTCGGAGGCATCGTTCATTGGATCCGACAACACGGATAAGTCACGTTCCTTCACGTAGGCGTTTACGTCTTCAGAGGTCATCATCAGCATTGGACGGACTAAATACCCATCACCCAATTTCCGGTGATCGCGCATCGCGCCCAGGCCTTGAGGTCCGGCCGCGCGCATCAAATTCAGCATGAAAGTCTCCATTTGATCGTTCATGTGATGAGCGGTCACAAGGAAATCCCCTTGGGAAAGAATTTTTGCGAACCAGCGATAGCGTCCTTCTCGCGCCCATTGTTCAACATTTTGCCCGGCGAGCGCCTGACCTGGGACACGATGACTTTTGAATTTGAAATCACAGGCTTTGGCGACTTCTCGACAGTGCGCCTCCCACTTGTCGGCCTCATTCGCGAGCTTGTGATTCACATGCGCGACAATGACTTCGAAGTCATTGGGTAATTCGCTAGTCGCGACGACGTTCAGTAGCGCCGCAGAGTCGCCACCACCACTAAACGCGAGAAATAACCGACGAGCACCTGGAGGAGACGCCAAGGGTAAGGCTTGGTGCATTCTCCGCAAAGCACTTTCAATGGTGCTGGCAACATCCAACATAGTGACGTTTATCCATGATTCAAAAACCGGCGCGCTAACACCTTAAACGTTATGCTGAATCGACTGATAAAGTGTTTCGAAGCTAACTAGGATTTATCGTTGAACTGCCCAAATTCACTCAATCGTTGTCTCCGCTCATCGATTAGCGCGTTCGGGTTTCGGTCAACGAGAGGAACTAAGTTTCGCCGAATTGCGTGACGTAAATTCTCAGCGGTTTCATCAGGATTACGGTGAGCACCACCTAAGGGTTCATCAATAATTTCGTCGATCAAAGCGAGTTCTTTTAAGCGATCCGAAGTAATCCCCATGGCCGCTGCGGCATCCGACGCTTTCTCCGCGCTTTTCCACAATATCGATGCGCAACCTTCGGGCGAAATTACCGCATAAGTCGCGTAATTCAGCATCAACACCCGATCAGCAACGCCTATAGCAAGCGCGCCACCCGAACCACCTTCGCCGATGACGGTTGCGATAATTGGCGTTCGAAGCGCAGCCATTATGGCCAGGTTTGTCGCGATAGCTTCACTTTGCCCGCGCTCCTCCGCACCAATCCCAGGATAGGCGCCCGGCGTATCGATGAACGTCAGCAGCGGCAGCTTGAAACGTTCCGCCAATTTCATGATGCGCATCGCCTTACGATAGCCTTCTGGGCGCGGCATACCAAAATTTCGATGGATATTTTCTTTCGTATTGCGACCTTTCTGATGACCAATAATAGCTACGCCCTGGCCTTCAAATTTCCCAATGCCACACACCATGGCCGGATCATCACTGTATAGACGATCGCCATGCAGTTCATCAAAATCCTCAATGATTTTTCCAATATAATCGAGCGAAAAAGGTCGCAACGGGTGTCTGGCGAGCTTCGATACCTGCCATGGGGTCAGAGAGGAGAAAATTCGTTTCGTTAATTCTTCGGAACGTTCCGCTAATTTGCTTATCTCTTCACCGATATTGATTTCCGCGTCGCTTTCTACTTTTCGTAGTTCTTCAATTTTTGCTTCAAGTTCAGCAATAGGTTGCTCAAAATCTAGAAACTTTAGATTGACGTTTTGTGGAGTCTTTTGTTCTTGTTCCGACATGACGG
>JBCCFA010000315.1:0-5399 GCA_039029975.1 Pseudomonadota bacterium | reverse complement strand
GTGAACCATGCTGATGGGTCCACCATTGTCATTCGTTATCATGTCTCCCCCTACAAGTTCAGATCCAAGGTTAGATCTACCAAATTCGTCTCAGTAACGAGCTGGGCAAGAGTCCGTAATGTTCCGTGTGCCTGGCGGCGATAACATTATTGTCGTTACCAGTGTACGCGAGGATAACTAATCAATCGATTGCATACCCTTTCACGGATGAAGATCTATCTCAAGTGTCTTTTCGAAATGTTACGGAGGCGGCATGGGCGGATCAAAAACCTACAACCTTGAACACATAACCCCTAAAGCGATGGAGCTCTTCTGGTCCCCGGGCTATGAAGCAACCTCGACCAAAGCCCTAGCCGGGCACATGGGTGCAACACCGACGGTGTTTTCGGGGAGATCGACTCAAAACAAGGAGTGTCGAGCCATTAATGGTTGTTAGGTATAAACGCGATCGATATCAAACTTTCGAACCACCACCGTGCCTGGAATCATGGCGCGGAACTTCGCCGAGAATCCGCTTTCCTGCCGGAAGGCCAGATAGCGGTCGTAGTGCTCACGAGACTGCCACCGCTCGTATACCACGATATTGGCGTCGTCTTCCTGATTGATTAGTAGCTCCAGGCCCTCGTTACCGTCAAAGCGCCGCGTCTCGACCAATGCTTCGCTTAAGGTGGTATAGATTGCATCGCGGGTCTCGGCAGTGGCAGGAATGTCCAGCACGACGATAATTGTCATTTTCTCGTCCTCGAGTATGAGATGTTCAAAAAAACCAGGTCTGAGCCTATCATTTTCTTCACGTCGCAGTGCAAGATGTTATTCAATCACAACCGACGCTATCATTCGTGCTCAAGCGACAACGAGCGCGGTTAAGCAAGAGGTACAAAGACGATGTTCGAACTAGGATGTTTTCATAACGGGTCGAGCGATTTACCTGTTATCTATAATGACGATGGCCTTGCTATTAGCGATGGCAACCTGGCCGATGTCCACGAGGCTGCGCATCGCACGCTGATCAATCAGATTCGCCAGGGCATTCTTGCCGAACAACTTGGATATGATTACTGGTTCCAGACCGAACACCATTTCCAGCCTGAAGGCGCAGAGTTCTCGCCAAATCCACTACTTGCTGAAACCGCGATAGCGGCCAACACCAATCGGATAAGGCTTGGGCAGGCGGCAAATATCATCACCTGGCACCATCCACTTCGGCTCGCAGAACAAATAGCCATGCTAGATGTCATCAGCGGGGGGCGCGTGGAGTGTGGTATTGGGCGAGGCTATCAGCCGCGCGAAAACGAAACGCTAGGCCGACCCTATGGATCGACTATCCAGGATCAGGAACGAAACCGCGCCGCATTCGAGGAAGCTTTTGAAATCATCATGAAAGCTTGGACCGAAGTTTCGTTTTCGCATCGCGGTGAAAATTTCTCGATCCCACCGCGCTATACGAAATGGAACCATAGCCATACCAAAGCTTTTTTCGCGCAGGAACAAGTAGAGCGAAATGTTGAAGACATTTTGAAGCTCGGCGGGCCGGACATGTATGCCGGGGGCAACCCAGTCGTTGCAACCACCACCACGCTGCGGGAGATAAGTGTGTTCCCACAACCGTTTCAAAAGCCTCACCCGCAACTTTGGCAACCGCTGACCAGCCCACGGTCGATTCAGTGGGCGGCGACGAACGGCGTGAACGGTTACTTTGTTGGAGAAGCCAACGAACAACTGAAAAAGAACATCGAGATTTACTATGAGGCGGCCGAAAAGGCGGGGTGGCCCGATCGTCTGAATCGAGGCGCGTTGCGTTATGGCTGGGATTCAGAGAAACGACGCGGCGTGGGCATCGCCCGGTTTATTCATCCACTCTTACCAGGCGTAGACGAAAAAGCGGAGCGGGAGCGAATCAAGCGCGGCCTCGAACTTCAGTTTGATTACATCGGCCCGTTTTTCGAAGGCGTGCTTACGCCCGTCGGCGAACGGGTAACAGCTGAGATGCTTATCGACGAGGATGTTGCGCTGGTAGGAAAACCGGACGAACTGATTAGTAAGATTATGGATATCAAAGAAAGTTGCGGCTACGAAGATATGATGTTCGCCGGGCTTTTCGAAAAAGCTGGCTTCCTGGGCCAGGAGATCGAAGACATGATGCAGTATTTTGCCGAAGAATGCGCGCCGCAGTTACGCGACGCTTGCGGCGGCGGACCGAACTGGGGAGACACCTCAATGCCTGCTCTCGTACCAGCGCCTAAATCCCTCGACCAAGCGTCGGCTGGTTAAAATCGCTTGTTAAATCACGCTTAACCTTTATCGCCTTCACTGGCTCTTATCGCTGTTGTTTGTAGCTAAGTGTTTTGGGAGGACACTGCGCAGAGTTTCAGTTTAGGTTTCGGTAATGTTAGCGGTCGTCAAAGTAGAATGCTGCGCAGTGCTCCTTGAAATTTCCGTTTTCCACGTATCGATGATTCGAAGCGTGATCAAAGTGCCGAACTAAATTATTGATTCCGTATGACAGAATAACTAACTGCGAGCAACGTACAATCAATAAAGTGTTTTAACGATATCGCTCACCGTGTTAGTTCCCACTGAGAAGGGGAGGGAAATAAGTGTCATCGAAGAAGCGAAAATACTGGGGAGTCCTATCGGCGTTCATGCCCGCCACCGCGGTCGCCGAAATGGCGGCACAACATGAGGCAATCGGGTTCGAGGGGACTTTTGCAGTGCAAGTTCACGGGCCGCCGTTTTCGCCGCTTTCGGCCGCCGCAACCAGTACCCGAACATTAAAACTCGCGACCGGAATTTCAATCGCCCTCACAAGGAGCCCATTCGAAACCGCGCAAGCGGCAATCGAATTAGATCACATGAGTGAAGGCCGTGCGGTGCTTGGCCTTGGGACCAGTGTGAAATCGTGGACAAATGGGTTTTACGGCATGCCGTACGATAAACCTGTTGCACGTCTCCGCGAATGCGTCGAGGTTATCCAAAAAGTTATCTCACAAGGCCACACTGGCCAGCTCAAGAATCACCAAGGTGAATACTACAATCTTGACTTTACCGAGTTGCAACCATACTCACCCCCGCAACGCGAGCGCATTCCCATTTGGATCTCAGCGATGCGGAGTGCGATGACGCGATTAGGAGCGGAAATTGCCGATGGTGTGATTGGGCACCCGGTCTGGTCTATTGATTGGTTGCGTAATCAAATTAGCAAAGATCTGAAGATAGGATTAGATCGCGCGGGACGGGAGCGCCGAGAGATTGAATTGAACTGCTGGTTTCGTACCACACCAAATGTAGACCGAAAGGAATCAATCGAAGATGCACGCGCAGTGGTCGCATTCTATGCGGGGATGGAACAATACGAGCCGTATTTTGCCGCCCATGGATTTGGCAATGAGTGCAAACAATTGCAAGAAGGTTCTCAACAGGGTAGCTATATGGACGTTGCGCATCTGGTGTCTGATGAAATGGCGTCTACATTCGTCATTACCGGTACACCGGATGAAGTGCGCAAACGCTTGGAACCTGCTTGGGAAATTGCTGATTCGATGACATTGATGCCGCCAGTATCATCGCTCCCACCGGAAAAAGCGGTAATGTACTCGCAGACAATCGCAGAGCTTTTCTACGGATAGAGACGCTCTATTCCCAGGCGCGTTGTGTCTCTACAGTCCCGCAGAGGCATTTAATTTAGTCTGCTCAAAAGATTAGCGATAACCGCCACGACCTCGTCCATTTTTGATTGATCCAGCGCATCTGGATGTGGGGAAGCGAAACTTTCCGAATCGTTATCGTAATACTGCCCGGACGTTGTAGCGAATTCCTCCGAGACGGCAGCTCGAGATAAAATGTCCGCGCCCATGCCAACATCGCCGCCGGCAATACCGTACGCATCTTTCACCATTTTCGTACCCAGCAACGAACCGGGATTGACCGCAATAATCATTGGCCCCGAATCGCCGAGCGCGAGCGCCATGTGGCGCGACCACATCGTTAGCGCGAGCTTGCTTTGCGCATAAGCCACATCATCGGCAAGCGCGACATATTCGGCTAAGGCTTTTAGATCAACCGGTGATTGCGCAGCGGACGACACGTTAACCACGCGTCCCGAAGTTGTTAGAATCGGTAAAAGTAGCTGCGTCAGCAGATACGGCGCGATTGCGTTCACCACAAACCGTACATCCAGTCCGTCCTTCGTAAGTGGATGAGATGTCCGGTAAACGCCGGCATTATTAATTAACACGTCAAGATTTCCGTATTTTTGAGCGACGGTGTCAGCTAGCATTTTGACCTCGGATAGATGCGATAGGTCGGCCAAAAACGTATCTACAGTGCCTTGTCCAGCCATCGATTGAAGCGCTGTCTCGGCGTCCTGCAATTTCGTCGGGTTCCGACCATGCAACAAAATATGATGCCCTTGTGTCAATAACGTGCGGGCTGTTTCAATACCAATCCCATCAGTCGACCCGGTAATAAGGATAGTTTTTTGCATGTTAGTTCACTTCTTGGATATCAATGAGCATGCTTGGCCACCTGCGTTGATTATCCATCTCAAATTGTGCGCCGTGCTCGTCTGCCCATTCGAAACGTTTCAACGCCGCCGTCTGGCTCGTTGCTTGATACAACCAATACGCTTCTGAACGAAGCGCTTGTTCGATTGGCTGATCAATGGATTCATACACAGTTTGTTTTGTTGCATTAATTGACTCAGATGGCCAGCGCGCGATGCGTTCGGCTAATGCTTCGACAAACGGCCCGATTTTGTCCTCGTCTATGGCGCGGTTAACAGTGCCGTAAAACTCGGCTTGATCGGCGTCAAAATCATCAGCGCCTAGGACAATCTCTAAGGCGCGACCGAGACCAACTTGGCGTGCCATACGTGAAGCGCCACCGCCGCACGGTAAGATGCCCATCCCAACTTCCATTTGCATAAATTTCGCTTTACCGCGCGCCGCGAAACGCATATCGCAGGCAAGTGCAAATTCATGGCCACCGCCACGAGCAAAGCCTTCTATCTTTGCAATCGTTGCCTGCGGCAGCTTACTGATTCGCTCTAAGACTACTTGCAGGTCAAGCGGTTTAACTTCTTCTCGAGAGACCGCTTTGCTCGACATATCTTTCAAAAAATTCGTGTCCGCGTGTGCAACAAAAATCTCCGGGTGTGCAGACTGAAACACGACCACTTTTACCGACTTATCTGCCTCCAATTTCTGTGCCAAGCGGTTGAGATCGGCGAGCATTTCCAAGCCCTGCACATTGACTGGTGGAAAATCGAACGTGACCCAAGCAATGCCGCCATCAATCTTTGCGTCAAACGTGATGAAGTTGTTGTAGTCCATTTTTCGTCTCCTAGTAAAATTTCGGATAGACTACACTCTTCGGTAATACCAGTTAATATAGATATATAC